>QHSV01000308.1 GCA_003221655.1 Candidatus Rokuibacteriota bacterium | reverse complement strand
TGCGCGTAGAAGGCGTTGCTATAGACGCTCTGGCCGACGAGCCCGATCGCGTTCGCATTCGCAAGGTCGGACCCCAGATCCGAGATGTTGTAGAACAATCCCGCGTAGTACCCGGAAGAGACGCCCACAATCGCCGGCGCGCTCGCGGAAACGCTCTCACCACGAAGGCCGATCCCCGATCCGCTATTCACCAGCGCGCTGACGCCGATCCCGTTGCCATTCACCACGGCTGTGAGAGCGGGAGTGGCATCCGTCGTTTGAACGATCGTCTTCCACGTGCCGCCCGACCAGCTTTTGAGCTGGTTCGCGGTCTGGTCGAAGCAGAAGGTCTGCCCGGTGGATGGCGCGAGCAATGTCGCGCAGTCGGAGCGAGAGAAGATCCCGATCTGCGCCGTGGCGCTCGTGCTTACGATACAGACCGCCGCGATGGCAAGCAGTAGATGTCTGAGCATGTCAGTGCCTCCATTTGAGGATGATCGGGGTGAGAGTAACTGGACGTCCAAGCGACGAGAGCGTCAATCACGGCGTCGGGCGCCAGCCGACGCCTGAAAGCCGTCTGGGGCTACCGAAACGTCCGCGTCACCTCAAGGCGCACGAGATGATCGACGCCGTCGTCGCCAGCCTTGAAGCTCCGGTTCTTCACGTCACTCACCAGGTACTGCGCGAAGAGCGAGTAGCGGTCCCAGAAGCGATAGGAGAGGTCGATGCCGCCGCCGAAGCGCTTCTCTTGAGGGCCCGGGAAATTGAAGGTCGTGCTGCCGATGACCGCGCGGTCGGCCTGGACGCCCAACATCAGATTGGAGGTGAGTCGAGCGGTGACGCGGGTGAAGAGATCGCGACCGTCCGTGCCGATGAAGTCCGAGATGACATGGCCGCGAGTCCAGTAGCCGCTGACAAAGTCGTTGTGAATGAACGACTGGGGAGACGTCCGCGCGTATTCGATCCGGGCGTCCAACCAGTCCTGCCCGAAGAGCCCGAGAAAGTGCACGCCCCCCACGCCGCCGACGGTGATTCCCTTCGGGAGAAAATTCGAGGCCAGGAAATGGCCGACGCCACTGCTCGGGCCGCACTCGCCGCAGGTGTCGTCCCAGAAGAACTCGCCGTAGAGCCTGAGGTCGCGGCTCGGGAAAAAGTAGCGATCGAGGTTGCGGAAGCGCAGCTCGCCGTCGACGCTGAAGAGGTTGTTCGTTCGCTCCTCCGGGTGGGCAGCGTCATTGCCGAAGCTCGGGTTGACGATCACGGAGGGATACTTGCTCAGGGGCAGGTACGGGCTTCCGCCGTCGAACATGACCGCCCGGCTGATGCCGAGCTCCAGGAACGTGGCCGGCGACACCGTCAGGCGCATCCCGGCGAGCTTGGCGTGCGGATGATCGCGGCGCTCTTCGAGCTGCGCGAGAAAGATCAGCGCCTTCATCGGCCCCACCCACTGGCCGATCCAAGGCAGCAAGAACGGCTCCGCGGAGCCCAGCCGGATCTGGTCGAGGGGCTGCGCGTTATTGGAGAACAGGAGCGCGTTGTGATACCCGGGCCCCCACGCGAGGCTGTCGCGGCCGACGAGGAGCTCGATGTTCCAGAGAGTCAGCTTCAGGTAGCCGGTGGCGAGCCGGGCCGATGTGTAGTCTTCGTTCTCGAGGAGCTCCGGCTGCACGTAGAACGTGACAAAGTCGCCGATCTGCATGCGGCTCTCGAAGGTCAGGCCGCCGTTGGCCCCGCGCCTGAATGACTTCCCCTGTTCGTTGACCAGCGAGAGCAGATGATTCGCGTAGCCGGCGTGCACCTGCGCGCGGTCGACCGGGGTGAACGAGAAGACTCCGGGCGGCGTCGCGCCATCGGGGACCCGCACGCCCAGCCCGGCCAGCTCGGCCTTGAACTCCTCCATCAAGCGATCGAGCACGGGCTCCAGATCGCGCCGCGTGTTGAGGCCGCCTGACTCGTCACGACGGATGCGCTCGATGGCGCGCGCCACGATCCGCGCCGCCTCCACGCGACTGAGCGGCTTCGTGTTCAAGAGCGTGCGGTCGGCGAGCCCGGCCGTGACCAGACGCTCGAGATCGTCGTAGACGGCATCACGGTACAGCGAGAAGCCGCCCCAGTTCTTGAGCGGCAGGTTCGTGCGATCATCGGCCAGCGCGGCGAAACCCGGAGCGAGAAGCCCGACGGTGACGAGCGCCGCCGCCAGCCACCACCGTGCGGCGCGAAGCAAATTTTGGCCTGGGCCGAACATGGGCGTACAGCATAGCCTAGCCGGGGCCATGATCTCGAAATTCGCCGTGTACATCCTGCTGGCCCTCAGCGCGCCCTTTCTCTTCGTGAAGCTCGGCATGCCCTTCCTGGACCCGGACGAAGGGCTCTACGCCACGATCGCGCAAGAGATGGTGAGCCGCGGCGACTGGGTGATGCCCCACGCGAACGGTCTGCCGTACCTCGAGAAGCCCCCGCTCTATTTCTGGCTGACGTCACTGACCTTCGGGCTCTTCGGCCCTTCGGAGTGGGCCACGCGGCTCTGGTCGGCGCTGACAGCGCTGGGCACAGTGATCCTCACCTGGCGGATCGGGCGGCGCCTCAACGGGGCGCGCGCCGGGCTTCTGGCCGGGCTCGTCATGGCGACGGTGGTCGGCAACGCCCTTTACGTCCGCAAGGCGTCAACCGATCAGCTCTTCGTGTTCTGTCTCACCCTCGCGATGTACGGCTTCCTGCGCGACGCCGAGCGCGCGGACCGCGGGCGCGCGCGGTTCCTGCTCTTCTACCTCGGCGTCGCGCTCAGCGTGCTCGCCAAGGGGTTCATCGGCTTGTTCCCCGTGTTGATCGTCGGGCTCGGGATGGCCATGGTGCGTCAGCTCTCCTGGCGTGATCTCAATCTGCTACGCGGCGCCGCGCTCTTCGCGGTAGTGGCGGTGCCATGGCACGCGCTCGTCGCCTGGCGATCTCCAACGCTGTTCGAGTTCTACGTGCTGGATGCCCATCTCCTGCGGCTTCTCAACGCGCGCCGATACGTCGAGGCCGATGTGCCGATCTCGACGCTCGCCTTCTTCGCGGCGAGCTTCATCTGGGCGTTTCCCTGGAGCGTCTTCATCCTGGCGCGTCCGAATCCGGACCCGGCGGCGCGTGCGCGCTGGCGTCCGGTCATCGTGCTCTGGCTTCTCGTCGTGATCGGCCTCTTCGCGCTGTCACGCTTCAAGCACGAGTACTACGCTCTCCCCGCCTTTCCGGCGCTCGCCGTCCTGGTCGGCGCGGCGTGGGCAAGCGGGCGAGACATCGGGCGCTGGCTCGTGATCGGCCTGCTCGGGTGTGGCGCCGTCGGGCTCTGGGCCCTCTGGGCCGGCGCCGGGCTGACCGCCGGACAGGCGCTGAATGGTCTGGCCGAGCTGAACGCGTACTACCGGATCCTGCGCGATCAGAAGATCCCCCTTCCGTTCGAGCCCCGTCCGTTCGGCGTCCTGCTTCAGGGGCTGGGACTGGTCCTGCTCGTGGGCTGGGGACTGGCGACACTCTGCTGGGCACTTGGATGGCGCCGGAGCGCGTTCGCTTCGCTCCTCGGCACATCGGGCGTGATCACGGTGCTCATCTTCCGGCTGCTCGATGTGGTCGAGCCCCACCACTCGGTGAAGGAGGTCGCGCAGGCGATCAACGCACAGGCCGCCCCGGCCGATGTGCTCGTCCTCGAGGGGTCACTCGCGTACAGCGGGGCACTCCCCTTCTACACGGGGCGTCGCGCCCTTCTCGTGAACAGCGCCGTCGACTACTTCTCGATTTCGGCCACGTTACCCGAGGCGCGCGGGGTCTTTATCGACGCCAGCGACCTGATCCGCCTCTGGGCGGAACCGCGGCGCGTGTTTCTCGTGGCGCGTCGCCCGCCCGGCCAGAGCGTGGTAGCGGCGCTCCCGGCGGCGCGCGTGCACGAGCTCGGGCGCTACGGCCCACGCGGGCTCTACTCGAACCGCTAGATCGTCCTGGCGATCGAAGCTCGGGTTGATGAAAGGAAGCTCTCTTGATTGAACTCCATAGATCAAGCTGCTGAAAACACTGCATTCTCAAATCTGTGATGCCAGATTCATGGGCGCATTGTCGAAGGTGACACCCTGACAGTTACTCAGTTGCGCGCCGGATACTGATTCGCGCACAGCGCAGCGGCTCGAGTCCTCACGATTCCTACACATTTGCAGCGCTATCACCCGAAAGGCTCCTCGCCTGGCACCTTCTGTGCAGCCTGCGCCAACCAGGAAGACTCCTCTCGATAAGGGCAAACCCGTCGCGAGGCGGGGACGCAAAGCCACGGGTCAGGCCGCGAGCTAGCCTGACAGCCGGGCTACCGAAAGAGGGGTGGTGGTCACCCCCCGGGACGCGGTGGTCTTCCGCAAGGAGACCCGCGCTCAGATGTTCGAAGGCGCCCGCGTCCTCCGGCGGTGGCTCCTGGGCCTCGGTCTGGCCCTCGGTGGAATCCTCCTTGCGACCAATCCCGGAAGCGCGGGGATTCTGGACGCGTCCTGGACGGCCCCGACCACGAATACCGACGGAAGCCCGTTGACCGACCTGGCGTCGTATCGCGTCTACTACGCAACCGCGAGCGCGCCCTGTCCGGGGTCGTCCTTCCTTCCGGTGATATCGTCGACTTCCAGCCCGCCTCCCAATCAGACGGTAACGGCCAGACTCACGGGACTCACGACCGGCGCGCCCTACTTTGTGGCGGTCACGGCTGTGGATTCGGGCGGCATGGAGAGCGCCTGTTCGTCCGTTGCGAGTGCCCCCGCACGGATTGACTTTGGGGTGAGCCCGACCGGCACGGTGAATTTCGGGAGTGTGAACCTGGGCACTTCTGCGGATCAGACCCTCACGGTGCAAAACACGGCCGGGGG
>QHSV01000307.1 GCA_003221655.1 Candidatus Rokuibacteriota bacterium | reverse complement strand
CGGCGTTCGGCGGGAACTCCGGCTTCACACCCCGGCGGTGGGCCATCTCGGTCACGTGCGCCCGGTAGTTGACGCCGGCAGCATAGAAGGTGGGAGGAATCACGGGGACGAGCAGCTTGACCCGGCTCAGCGGAATGGTGGTCGATGTCCGTGAATGACTCTCGAACGGGCTCCCCGTGACTTCGGTCACCGTAGTCCCTTCGATGACCCCGTGCGCGACGTTTCGTCCCGATTGGAACCGGCACCATTTCATGGCCGATGCTCCTTGAGGAACGCGCCCACCTCGCGGTTGAAGACGTCGGGGCGCTCAAAGTAGGTTGAATGGCCGGCGGCGTCCACGCGCTCGAAGCGTGAGCCCGGGGCGTGCTCGTGGACCTTCCTCGACAGCTCGGGCCAGATGAGACCGTCCTCGTCACTGGTCAGGAAGAGCGTCGGCACGCGCGTGGCGGCGTAGCGCTCCACGGGTGTTGTCAGCCGGCCGAGCTGGTCGCGGAAATCGACGGGCAGCGGCGCATTCATACCCGCGATCTGCGCGTAGAGGAAGGCGCGAATCGGCTGCTGCTTGCGGAAGGTCTCACCCAGCGCCGCGTGCCATAGCACGGCCGGGCGGGGAGGACTCGCGGCGGCGAGCTTCTGGCGCAGCGCGGCGATCTCGGCGTTGGTCAGGTTACCGACCGTGTTCGCCATCACGATCGCCCAGAATCGCACGGGCGACCGCACGGCCGCGCCCACCGCCGCCCAGCCGCCCATCGACTGCGCGACCACCGCGGCCCGCGCGATGCCGAGGTGATCGAGCAGCGCGATCGCGTCGGTCGCGAGCGCGGCGGGACCCGGACCGCCCGACACGTCGACTGACTGCCCGAACCCGCGCTGGTCCACCGTGACGCACCGGTATTCCTCGGCGAACACCGGCACCTGCTGCCACCAGCTCAGGTGATTGCCGCCCGCGCCGTGCAGGAACAGCAGCGTCGGCGCGTTACCGCCGGTGTCCTCGTAGTAGAGGCGAAAGCCGTCCTTCAGCATGAACGCCATCGTGCTACCTCCCTGGCCGCCGACGAGACCCGTGAACGTGCGAGCAACGTCGACCCCCCGAGCCGGAAGGACATCGCGGCGTTAGCCTAGCACCGAACCGGATGCTTCGGAACGAGCGCTCACGGGTCCCCGACCGGCGACCCGCTTACTGGCGTTTGCGACCCAGGGCGAAATTCAGGGCCAGGGTTCGGCAGATGCCTTGTGGTCTCGCGAGCTTCTCCACATCGGTGAGGAGATCCTTCCGGAACTGCGCCCGACGCTCGGCGGACAGCTTTGCCAGCGCTGATCTCACGTGCGTGCTAGAGAACTCGGTCCAGAACTCATCCCCGTTGGAAAAGTAATAGTCATGCCGTTCCGACAGGACCTGCACGTCTGTGAAATCTGCGTCGACGAGGAGACGTCGGCACTGGTTGGGATCAGGCAGCGGAGTCGGCGCCTCGAACACCGTAAGGCCGTAGCGCTCCTGCCATTGTTTGGCTAGCTCGGCCAAGTATTGATTGTTGTCCTTGCCGAAAGTCGAAAAGATCACCCGACCGCCGGGCTTGAGCACTCTACCCCACTCACGGAGAGCGGCAAGTTGGTTAGGCAGGAAGAAGATCCCCGAGGAGCAGATTACCGCATCGAAGGTCGCATCCGGGAAGGGGAGACGCTCTGCGTCCCCCTCGCGCCACTCCGCGTTGGTCACACCCTTTGCATCGGCCTTGCGTCTGGCCTGTTCGAGCATTTCTTTAGTCAGGTCGAGCCCAGTGACCTTCCCGGTAGGCCCGACAACCTGGGCTGCTGCCAGGGCCAAATGCCCAGTCCCTGTTGCGACATCGAGTACCGATTCACCCGGCTGTAATTGCGTGAGATCGACAAGCCTGCTTGCGCAGATACGGACAAAGCGGACGTTATCGTAGTCCGACGCCAGCTCTCTGTAGGTGTCCTTGACCTGAGCCTGCACATCACCGGCCATGGCGACTCCTCCTCGAGCGCGGGCTTGTCCGCCCCCGGGCAACCGGAGGCGGCATCGCGGCGCGTATCGTGCCCCATCGAGACCATCTAGTCCAGCGGGGCGTCCTGCGCGATACTCTCCAGTCCATGACGACTGAACTCCACGACCTCCCGATTGCCGAGCTGTCGGACCAGATCGCGGCGCGGAAGCTCTCGCCCGTGGAGCTGGTCGAGGCGCTGATCCAGCGTGTCGAGCGGTACGACGGGCAAACGCGTGCCTTCATCACGCGCACGTTCGACCTGGCCCGGCGGCAGGCGAGGGCGGCCGAGGCCGACATCTCGGCAGGCACCCATCGGGGCGCATTGCACGGGATTCCCTTCGCCCTCAAGGACATCTACGCGCACTTCACCGGCGGCTCCTCGTCGGGATCGGGTGCCGCCGTGGCGGCCGGCCTGGTCCCGCTGGCGCTCGGCTCGGATACGGGCGGGTCGATCCGTGGCCCGGCGTCGCTCTGCGGGGTCGTCGGTCTCATGCCGACGTTCGGCCTGGTGAGCCGGGCCGGCGTCGTCACCAACTCCTACACGTTCGACCACTGCGGGCCGCTGGCCCGGACCGTCGACGACTGCGCCGTGGCGCTGGAGGCGCTGGCCGGCTACGACCCGAAGGA
This sequence comes from Candidatus Rokuibacteriota bacterium, assembly GCA_003221655.1. GTDB lineage: Bacteria > Methylomirabilota > Methylomirabilia > Rokubacteriales > CSP1-6 > AR31. The sequence goes on along the minus strand of QHSV01000307.1, from coordinate 8,738 downwards.
CGCGGGCAGTCTGAGCCGGCCGATCCCCCGCTATCGTCGAGCGCTCGGTCAAGATCTGCGTGGGCTCAAGATCGGCGTCCTGCGCCACCACTGGGAGGAGGACATCCCGGCGTCCGAGGACGTGCGCCAAGCGATGGACGCGGCGCTCGACGTGCTTCGCCGGCTCGGCGCCGAGCTCGAGGAATGTCGCGTCAGGCCGCTCGGCAGCTACTTCGACGTCAAAATCATCATCGCCGAGAGCGAGATCTTCAGCGTCCACCAGAAGCATCTGATCGCCCGGCCCAAGGACTTCGGCGCCGACTTCCGCTCGCGCGCGTTTCCGGCCGTGCTCTTCACCGCCAACGACTACGTGCAGGCCACGCGCGAGCATCGCCGGATGATGGTAGACATGGAACCGCTCTACGCCCGCTTCGATGCCTTCGTCACGGCCGGCATGGGTGAGGCCGCGCGGCTCAGCGACTACCGCAGCGTCTCGTTCTGGCAGAAGCCGAGCTTGCTGACCGCCTGGAACGTCACCGGCCAGCCCGTGCTAGCGCTTCCCAACGGCTTCGGCAGGAACGGTCTCCCGCTCGGCATGCAGATCGTCGGCCGCCCGTTCGGCGAGACGACGATCCTTCGCGTCGGCCATGCCTACGAACGCGCCACGGAGTGGCACACGCGGCGCCCTCAGCTCGTGCAGGGTGCGACGGCGCCCGACGTCACGCCGCCGCCCGTGCTGTCGGAGCCGGCCGATCGCGTCGATGCCGAGACGCGTGATCTGTGCGTGAAGGCCGCCCGGCGAGCGGGTCTCCAGCTCGACGATCTGATGCTGGCTCAGCTCCTGGAGGGCGCGCCGTACGCGCTTGCCATGGTGCGACGCCTTCGCCGCGACCACGACCTGCACCACGAGCCTGCGAACGTCTTCAGCTTTCCCACTACCACATCCGCGCTCGACAAGTGAGGGGGACCGCGTGAACATTCGACCGAATCGAGTGAAAGAGAAGCTCGCCGCCGGCCAGGTCGCGACGATCCTGTCCGGCACCAACGACCCTGATCTGATCGATCAGCTCGGCACCCTCGATGTGGACGGTATCTGGCTGGAGGGCGAGCACGGCGGCGTCGACTACGCCGACCTCGGCAACCTGACGCGGGCCTGTGACCTCTGGGGAAAGACCTCGGTTGTCCGCGTGATGGACAACGACTACGCCACGATCTACCGCACGCTCGACCGCGGCGCCCAGGGCATCGTGGTGCCGCACGTCAACACGCGCGCCGAGGCCGAAGCGGTCGTGGCAGGCGGCAAGTTCGCGCCGCTCGGCAAGCGCGGCATGTTCACGAGCCGCCAGGGATTCGGCGTGGGCGACTATTTGAAGACCGCCAACGACCAGAGCCTGCTGATCGTCCTGATCGAGGACATCGCCGCCGTCCGCAACCTGGACGAGATCCTCAAGGTCGACCACATCGACGTCTTCTTCGTGGCGCCCAACGATCTGGCGACCTCGATGGGCCACATCGGCAACATGGGACAACCGGAGGTCCAGCAGACGGTCGACGGCGCGATCAAGAAGATCGTCCAGTCCGGCCGCGCGGCCGGCACGCTCGTCAATGCCGGCAACGTCGAGCGGTATACGCGGATGGGCGTGCGCGTGGCGATGACCAGCTTCTTCCCCTGGATCCAGGCCGGAACGAAGGAGCTGAGCGAGCGAGCCGCGGCGGGCGCGCGAGGTTGAGGCTGGCGGATGCGCTGGACATGACCGGCGACGAGGTCGTCGCGCTGGTCGGAGGGGGCGGGAAGACCACGGCCATGTTCCGCCTGGCGCGCGAGATGGTGGAGCAGGGCGGCGGCGCGATCACGACCACGACGACCCGCATCTTCGCCGCGCAGATCGCGCTGTCGCCTGCGCACGTCCCGGCCGCCGACGCAACGCGTGAACGCGTCTCGGCCGCGCTGGCCGCCCACCGGCAAGTGCTCGTCATCGGGCCCACGAACGCCAGCGACGGCAAGGCCGATGGCGTCTCCTTGGATCTCTTCCGGCGCCTGCGGAACTGGTGTCCGGGCGTGTGCATCCTGAACGAGGCCGATGGCTCTCGCATGCGCCCGTTCAAGGCTCCGGCCGAGCACGAGCCGGTGATTCCCCCGGAAACGACGCTGGTGGTTCCCCTCGTCGGCGCCGACGTCTTCGGGAAGACGCTGGACGCCGAGCACGTCCACCGTCCAGAGCTCGTCAGCGCGCTCAGCGGCGCCCCCATGGGGACGCCGATCACGCCCGAGATCGTGGCCCGTGTCCTGACCCACCCCGAGGGCGGACGCAAGAACGTGCCGGCCGGAGCCCGCGTCGTTGCCCTGATCAACAAAGTGGAGAGCCTCCCGGACCGGAAGCCGGCGCGCGAGACGGCCGAGCGTCTCCTGCGCGAGCCGGCGATCCGATCGGTTGTGCTGGCGGCGGTGCGCGGGAACGAGCCCGTGCTCGAGGTCTGCTCGCGGTGACCCCTCGGATCTGGAGATCGCAATGACAACGGTGGAGACAGCGCTCGGTCCGGTGGCCACGACCGAGCTCGGCCCGACGCTGATGCACGAGCACATCGTGACGCGCTCCCCCGGGGTTCAAGAGAACTGGCCCCACCTCTGGGACCGAAACGCGATCCTCGCGATCGCCGAGCGGAAGATGGCCGATCTCTACGATCGAGGCATCCGCGCGATCGTCGACCTGACCACCGTCGATCTGGGCCGGGACATCGACCTGATCCTCGGGGTGGCTCGCCGCTCGCGCGTTCACGTGATCGTCGCCACCGGTGTCTGGTGGATGCCGCAGCGGTACTTCAGCGCGCACGGCGTCGACGCGGTGGCCGAGCTGTTCATCCGCGACATCACCCAGGGCATCGGCACGAGCGGCGTCAAGGCCGCCATCATCAAATGCGCGACCGACACGGCCGGCGTGACGCCGGTGATCGACAACGTCCTGCGCGCGTCCGCGCGAGCCCAGAAGGCGACCGGGGTGCCGATCTCGACGCACACCTGGGCGGCCGGCCGAACCGGCGAGTTGCAGCAGGCGATCTTCGCGCAGGAGGGCGTGGATCTCGGCCGCGTCATCATCGGCCACAGCGGCGACAGTGAAGACCTGGGGTATCTGCGCGGGCTGATGGAGCGCGGGAGCACGATCGGGATGGACCGCTTCGGTCTCGAGAGCTTCCTGCCCACCGCGAAGCGGGTCGACGTGCTCGCCCGGCTCTGCGCCGAGGGCTACGCCGGCAAGATGGTCCTCTCGCACGACGCCAACTGCTGGACCGACATGGTGTCCGAGGAAGCCAAGCGCCGGACCCGACCGCTCTGGCATTACAATCACATCTCCGACGACATCCTGCCGGCGCTTCGCAAGGCGGGTGTCAAGGAAGATCAGATCGAGCAGATGCTCGTGCGCAATCCGCGGGCGATCTTCGAGGCGCGGAAGGGCTGAAGATGGGTGACATGTCGATCTCGCTCACCTGCGCCGACTACGCCCGCATCATGCCCCTCGCGATCGGCGAGGTGAAGCCGGAGGGGATCGTGCTCACGATGATCCTGGGCAGCCGGGGCTCGTGGCCGGCGCGCGCCGAGATGCTCCGGCGCGCCGTGCAGGATCCTGGCGTGCAGGGCGGCGAGTGGTCGATGGCGCAGTACCTCTACCGCATCGACAAGGGTGACCGCCGGTACGTCGGCCTGCCCGTGTTCCCGCTGCGCAACTTCACGGCGCGGGACCTCTACGTCCGCCGAGGCGGCCCGATCCGGAAGGCCGCGGATCTCGCCGGCAAGCGCATCGGGATGTACAGCTACACCGCGAGCGGCTCCATCTGGTATCGTCACTTCCTGCGCTTCGTGGGGCTGGATCCGGCCGCCCTCCAGTGGTGGATCGGGGACATCGACACGCCTTGGTCCGCCCCGATGAATCAGACGCTGCCTGCCGGCGTGAATTCGCCCGCCAAGGGTCGGTCACTCTCGGACATGCTGATCGCCAGCGAGCTGGAAGCGATCTACAGTCCACCGTGCCCCGCGGCCTACCATCCCAAGACGGGTCCGATCGTCCGCCTGTTCCCGGACTTCCGCTGGATCGAGCAAGAGTACTTTCTCAAGACCGGCGCGTTTCCCCCGCAGCATCTCATCGTGATCCGGCGCGAGACCTGGGAGGCGAACCGGTGGATCGCCAGGAGCCTCACCAAGGCGTTCAGTGCTGCCAACGACTTCTTCACCGCCGCACAGAAGGGGTTTCCGTACGCCACGCCGTGGCTGGAGGCCGAGCTCGAAGACACGGTCGCCGTGATGGGCGAGGACTTCCACCCGTACGGGCTCGAGCGGAATCGGGCGCAGATCGAGATGTTCGCGGGCGAAGCCTTCCGGCTAGGTCTGACGAGTCGCCGGATCACGACGGAGGAGTATTTTGCGGACTATCTCCAAGGAGGTTGATTCGGTGACCACCGACCGCCGGAGCTACGACGCGACGGGATTTCGGGGCACGGTGGGACGGACGCGCGCGGACTCCGAGCCGTGGTGGCCGGAGCCGGCGAGCGCCCGCCGGGGCGCGCCCAACATCGTGATCGTCTACATGGACGACATGGGCTATTCCGACCCGGGATGCTTCGGCTCGGAGATCGAGACGCCGAACGTCGACGCGCTGGCCGCGCGCGGCCTGCGCTTCAATCACTACACGACGCATCCGATCTGCTCGCCCGCGCGCGCCGCACTCCTCACCGGCCGCAATGCCCACGCGGTCGGCACCGGCTGGCTCGCCAACAACAACGCCGGCTTTCCCGGCTACACCGGCGAGATCCCCCGCGACGCCGCGACCCTGGCCGAAACGCTGCGCGCCGCCGGGTACGCGACGATGATGGTCGGCAAGTGGCACAACACGCCCGGGCCCCTGAGCCTGCCCTCCTCAGTCAAGGACTCCTGGCCGACGCAGCGTGGCTTCGAGCACTTCTACGGCTTCATGGAAGGCGAGACCAACTTCTTCTTCCCGGCGCGGCTGATGCTCGGCAACGCGCTGCTGTCGATCGACGAGTACCCACGGGACTACTACTCCACCGACGACTGGACCGATAAGGCGATGGGTCTCGTGTGCGAACACCGCGCCGCCTCGCCCGACAAGCCGTTCTTTCTTTACGTCGCGAACAATGCGGTACACGCGCCGTTCCAGGCCAAGGCGAAGGACATCGCCAAGTACCGCGGCCGCTACGACCAGGGCTGGACCCGTGTCCGCGAGGCGCGGCATCGGCGCCAGCTGGAGCTGGGCCTGATCCCGCCGGGAACCTGGCTGGCGCCCTCCGACCCCGGGGTGCCGGCCTGGGACGACACCGACCCCGCCGATCGTCCGCTGTTCACACGCCACATGGAAACCTACGCGGCGATGCTCGACTGCGCCGACCAGAATCTCGGACGGCTCGTTGCGCTCCTCGCAGCAACGCCCTGTATCCGACCGGCTGGGGTCAGGTCTCGAACACGCCCTTCCCGACGTACAAGACCTACACCGGCGGAGGCGGCCGGCGTGTGGCGTTCGTCATCTCGTGGCCGGCGCGGATCACGGCCGGCGGCGCGATCCGCTCGCAATTCGTGCACGTGACCGATGTCATGCCGACGCTCCTCGATCTGGCCGGCGTGGCGCCGCTGACGCAGGTGAGTGGTCGGCCCGCGCAGGCGTTGCACGGCCGGAGCTTCGTGCCCGTGCTGCTCGATGCCACGACGGCGTCGCCGCGCCGCGAGCAGTACTACGAGTGCTGGAGCAACCGCGGCTACTATCGAGACGGCTGGCTGGCCCGCTCGCTTCAGAAGCGCGGCGAGCCGATCGACCTCGACAACTGGACGCTGCACGATCTGGACCGCGACTTCTCCGAGAGCGTGGACGTGCGCGACAGCCACCCGGACAAGCTCCGCGAGCTGGTCGCGGCCTTCGATGAGACGGCCTGGCTCAACCTGGTGTACCCGCTCGACAACCGCACGATGGTGCAGAAAATGAGCGACGGAGCGGCGCGAGCGGGCGCCGCGACGCCCGCCGGGCGCCGTTTCTTTCCTGGCTCGCAGACGGTGCATCGGGCCGTCGTCGTGCCGCTCATCTCGGACCGCTCGTTCCGGGTTCGCGCGACGTTCGTCCGGCGTGACGTCGACCAGGGCGTCGTCTGGGCGATCGGCGAGCAGATCGGCGGCATTGTGCTGTATGTCGAAGACGGCCGCCTGCGGTTCTGCTACAACGGCTACGGGGAATTCAGCGAGCTGCCGCCGGTGGCGCTACCGGTGGGCGAGATCGAGGCCACACTCGAATACGAGGCTCTCGGCACCCGCCAGGGCCGCGGGCGCATCCTGCTCGACGGCGTCGCGCAGACCCCGTGGCAGGCGCTGTCGCCGACCCTGATGGCCGGCTTTCACGAAGGGCTCGACATCGGTCTCGACCGCCGCGCCCCGGTGTCCTGGGACGTCTACCAGAAGCACGGGACCTTCCGTTACACGGGCACGCTCCACGACGTGACCATCGAGCCCGGCCCGCGCGCGCCCGACTCGCCGCTGGCACGAGGGTAATGCAAGGGACAGTAGAGGGGGAACGTGTGATGCCGATCATCCTGGGCACGGGTCCACATCGTTACGAGGTCGTCGATCAGTGGGCGAAGTTGCCGCCGGGGCGCGAATTCAACGCCGACGTCGCTGCGGTCGGAGTCGACAAGCAGGACCGGGTGTACGCGTTCAATCGGGGCCAACACCCGATGGTCGTGTTCGACCGGGACGGCAATTTTCTGCGTTCCTGGGGCGAAGGGGTGTTTCGTCGGGCGCACGGCGTCCACATGGCCCCGGACGACACGATCTGGCTGACCGATGACGGCGACCACACCGTCAGGCACTGCACGCTGGACGGCAAGGTGCTGCTGACGCTCGGCATCCCCGGCACGCCGAAACCCTACATGAGCGGCGAGCCGTTTCACCGCTGCACGCACACCGCGCTCTCGCCGCAGGGCGATCTCTACGTCTCGGACGGCTACGGCAACTCGCGCGTCCACAAGTTCGCCCCGAACGGCACGCTGCTCAGCTCGTGGGGCGAGCCCGGCACCGATCCCGGCCAGTTCAACATTCCGCACAACATCTGCTGTGACGGGGACGGCTGGGTCTACGTCGCCGACCGCGAGAACCATCGCGTCCAGGTGTTCGACGGGCACGGCAAGTTCGAGGCCCAGTGGAACAACATGCACCGTCCCTCGGGGCTGTTCATGGAGCCCGGCCCTCAAGGCCGCTTCTACGTCGGCGAGATCGGCGGCGGCATGGGCGTCAACTACGACATGCCCAACATCGGGCCGCGGGTCAGCATCTACAGTCACAAGGGCGAGATGCTGGCGCGGCTGGGCCAGCGCCCGGCCGGGCTCGAGCCGGGCCAGTTCATGTCGCCGCACGGGCTGGCCGTCGACTCGCATGGCGACATCTACGTCGGCGAAGTGTCGTTCACCAACTGGGGCAATCGCTACAAGGGCCAGCCCCACCCGCCCGGGCTGCGAAGCTTGCAGAAGCTCGTCAAGGTGCGCTGACGCCATGAAGGTCGGCGCCATCTTTCCGCAGACGGAGTGCGGCACCGACGTCAAGGCCATTGGCGAGTTCGCCCGGGTGGTCGAGGCGATGGGCTTCGATCATCTCTTCGTGGCCGACCATGTACTGGGAGCCGATCCGAAGTTCCACTCTCACCCGTCGCTGGCAAATTACTCGCACGAAGCCGTCGTGCACGAGGCGCTGACGCTGATGGCGTACCTGGCCGCGGTCACCAGCCGGCTCACGCTGGCCACCGGCATCCTGATCCTCCCGCAGCGGCAGACTGCCCTGGTGGCCAAGCAGGCGGCCCAGATCGACGTGCTGAGCGGTGGCCGACTACGCCTCGGCATCGGAGTGGGCTGGAACGCCGTCGAGTTCGAGGCCCTCAACGAGACCTTCGAGAATCGCGGCCGGCGGAGCGCGGAACAGATCGAGGTCCTGCGCGCGCTGTGGACCCAGCCGGTCGTGGACTTCCGCGGCAAGTTCCACCGGATCAGCCACGCCGGGCTCAATCCGATGCCCATCCAGCGGCCGATCCCCATCTGGTTCGGCGTCGGTAGCCGCGACCACGCGGTGCCGCCCGAGGCGGCCCTGCGGCGGATCGCGCGACTCGCCGATGGCTGGAGCCCGAACTTGACGCCCGACATCCAGGGCCAGGCCATCGTCGCCCGTGTGCACGGCTACGCCCGCGAGGCGGGCCGCGACCCCGCCAAGCTCCCGCTGGAGGGGCGCATCCGTCTCGCCGGTCAAGGTCCCGACGGGTGGGAGAAGCAGGTGAACGCGTGGAAAGCCCTCGGGGCGACCTCGGTCGTCGCCGAGCCACGGGGTGGAGGCCTCAGCTTCCCGGATGGACATCTGGACGTGCTGCGCAGATTCAAGGAAACAGTAAAGGAGGCATCGTGATGCAGCCAGTGACGCTGAAGATCTTCTCCGACTACGTCTGACCCTGGTGCTATCTCAGTACCGTGCGTATTGAGAAGCTCAAGGCCGAGCACAGCGTAAAGGTCGAGTGGGTGCACTTCCCCTTGCACCCGGACACCCCGGCGGAAGGCCGCTCGCTGGCCGATCTCTTCGCGGGGCGGAACGTGGACCGGAAAGCCATGCACGCGCAGATGAAAGCGCGCATGGATGCCGAAGGTCTTCCCTACGGGGAGCGCACGATGACCTACAACAGCCGCCTGGCCCAGGAACTGGGCAAGTGGGCCGACACGCAGCCGGGCGGGGAGGC
>QHSV01000555.1 GCA_003221655.1 Candidatus Rokuibacteriota bacterium | reverse complement strand
TGCGCATCGCGACCTGGAACGTCAACTCGTTGAAAGCGCGGCTCGAGAAGGTCGTCTGGTGGCTCGACCGCGCGAAGCCCGACGTCCTGCTGATGCAGGAGACGAAGCTCACCGACGCCGACGCGCCGGTCGAGGCCTTCCAGAGCGCCGGTTACAAGCTCGCTCACCATGGCGAGGGCCGCTGGAACGGGGTGGCCATCGCGAGCCGCGTCGGCATCGCCGAGGTCATCAGCAACTTCGGCCAGCCGCTACAGGCTCCCGCGACGCCAGACGTTCCGGACGACGAGCCGCTCGCCGAGGCGCGAATGATCTCCGCGGTCTGCGGCGGCGTCCGGGTCGTGAGCCTCTACGCCCCGAACGGGCGGTCGCTCGACTCGCCCTTCTATCGGGCCAAGCTCGCGTGGTTCGACCGGCTGGCACGGTGGCTCGTCGAAGCTCGTGACCCCGGCGAGCCCATGGCGCTCGGCGGCGACTACAACGTCGCGCCGGCGGACGCGGACGTGTGGGATCCCGTGGCGTGCCACGGCGGAACGCACGTCTCGGAGCCCGAGCGGCTCGCCTTCACCAGGCTCTGCCACTGGGGATTGATCGACGCGTATCGCGTGTATCGGCCCGAGCCCGGCCGTTACACCTGGTGGGACTATCGCGCCGGCAACTTCCACAAGAACTTCGGGATGCGCATCGACCACCTGCTCATCAGTCACCACTCGAGCGCGTCGGCCATGCGGCGCTTGTGCCATCGCGGATCGCCGAGGTAGTGGAACAGCGTCCTCGACATCTGCGTGTGCGCCGCCAGCCCGTACTCGACGAGGACGCCCATGCCGGCGTGCACCTCGTGCGCGGCGTTGCAGGCCTCCAGGTACGCCTCGCTCGCGACGGCCTTGGCCATGTGGACGCTCGCCGCAGCGGGCCGGCCGGTGTCGAGCTTCCAGAGCGCTTCCCAGGTCGCCCAGCGCGCGCTGTCGAGATGGTTGACGAGACGGATGACGTGGTCCTGCACACGCTGGAACCGGCCGATCGGAACGCCGAACTGGACCCGGCTCTGCGCGTAGGCGACAGACTTCTCGTAGACGGCCTGGCAGCCGCCCACGATGTAGGCGCACAGGAGCGGCAGCGCTCGCTCGAGCGCGCGGTCGAGGGCGGCCCATCCCCGCTGCGCCCCACCGAGGAGCGCGGTCGCCGGCACCTCGACGTTGTCGAAGGTCACCTCGCACTGCCACGAGACGAAGCCGGGAAGCCGGCGTGCGGTCACGCCCCGGGCTCTCGCATCGACGTGAAGCAGGCTCACGTCGGTCGGACCGTCGCCAGTCCGGACCGCGACGACCAGGTCGGTGGCCGAGGTGGCGTCGGCCACGAAGAGCTTGGTGCCGTTCAGGACGTAGCTGCCGTTGCGCCCCTGGGGCGCCAGCGTGACACCCACCGGCCCCCACGACGTGTTCGGCTCGGTGATGGCCACCGTGAGCACGCGCTCGCCGCTCGCGACGCGCGGGAGAATCCGCCGGCGCTGCTCCTCGGTCGCACCCTCCAGCACCGTCAGCGCGCCGAGGACCCCCGAGCTGAAGAATGGGCCCGGCAGCGGCCCACGGCCGATCTCCTCGTAGAGCACCGCGGCGTCGCTCAACTGGTCGCCGCTACCGCCGTACTCGGTCGGGACCACGATCCCGAGCCATCCGAGCTGAGCGGCCTTCTTCCAGAGGTCCGGCGCCAGCGACGATTCGACCTTTTGAAGACCCACGATCACGTCGACCGGCGCCTCGCGCTCCATGAAGCTGCGCGCGGTGCTGCGAAGCATCTCCTGACTTTCGGTCAGCGCTAGATCCATAGGGCGCCTCGCTCGCGGAGGTTCATGCCTCGGCTCCGTGCACGGTGCCGGCCTTCTCACGCGTGGACCGTCCGATGCCGATGCGGCGGGCCATCTGCACGCGCTGGATGTCGGTCGTGCCGCCGGGATGGACCGAAACGATCCCGTTGCGCTGCTGGGTTTGATGTAGATGTCGGCGAGACTGTCGCGCACATCCGCCTGCTGGCTGAGCGGCGCGCCGTCGCGTTTGGTCTCCTGGCAGTAGCGGAGCAAGCGGCCCCACACTCGATTGCGACCGATCCGGCCGCCGCCGCCGTGCTCGAGCTCGAGGTGCGTCGTCGCGACCGTCCAGCCCTTGTTCTCGCCGCCGACCAGCGCGAATGCCGGGACGCGCACGTCGTCGAAGAACACCGTTTGCTTGACTCCGCTGTCGGTCCCGCCCTCGCCGCCCGTGCCCATCAGCTCCATCGGCTGCATGCTGATGCCCGGGAGATTCGCGTCGATCATGAACCATGAGAGGTTCTCGTGGCGCCGGCCGTTCGGCGCCGTGCAGACGATCAGCCAGATGCGATCAGCGCCGTTGTCGCTGCCGACGAAGATCTTCTGGCCCTTGATCACGTAGTCCTCGCCGTCGCGCACCGCCGTCGTCATCCGCACGCCGGCGAGATCGGAGCCGGCGCCGGGCTCGGTCAGGAGCTGCCACGTGCGTACCTCGCCCCGATAGATCGGCGGCAGGAACGCCTGCCGCTGCTCCTCGGTGCCCCAGACGAGGATCGACGCGGAGCCGAGCCGTCCGCCGCTGTCGTAGTACGGCGGCAACGAGAGGTCGAACCGGTCGACCTCCTCCTCGAGAATGATGGCGTGGTCGACGTCGAGGCCCCCGCCGCCGTACTTCGCGGGCGCGGTCGGATAGAGCCAGCCTTTCCCGCCGAGCTTCCGCCCGAGCGCACGGAGCTCGAGGTATCGCTGGTAGTTGTCCTCGGGCGACGTCGGGGTCCGCTGGACCGCGGCCGGCACGTTCGCCTCGAGCCACGCTCGCACCTCACTCCGGAATCGCTGCTGTTCTTCTGTGTACGTGACCTCGAAGTCCATATGGCCTCCCCGCAATACCGATGCAAGGTAGCATAGCTGGCCGAGGAGGCGTTACGCTGCTCCACAATGAGCAAAGCGCGGTTCCTGGCTGCTCTGTGTGTTGTCCCGTTGGCGGTTCTTGCTGCGCAGTGCGCCCCTGTTCTTCGAGGCACATTCAGCTGTGACGGCGTCCAGGTCCTTTCCGACGAGCTGACGGTTCCCGAAGCGGACGCCTACTGTCGCTACGCTGGTCTAGGGGGCGACATGGAACGCACCCATCCGGATTCACGTCAGTAGCTCGTACCGAATCAGCAGAGCCCTCGTGCCAGGCT
>QHSV01000306.1 GCA_003221655.1 Candidatus Rokuibacteriota bacterium | reverse complement strand
GGTCGGCGTGCGCGAGAGCCGCCGCGTGATCGGGCGCTACGAGCTCACCCGCGAGGACGTCCTGTCCGGTCGGAAGTTCGCGGACGGAATCGCCCGGGCGAGCTGGCCCATCGAGCTGTGGGAGGAAGGGCGCCTCGGGGCCACCTACGAGTTTCTCCCGGACGGGACGTACTACGACATCCCGTTGCGCTGCCTTCAGGCGCGAGACGTCGAGAACCTCTTCGTCGCGGGCCGCTGCATGAGCGCGACGCACGAGGCGCTCGGATCGGCGCGAGTGATCGGGACCTGTTTGGCCACGGGTGAGGCGGTTGGACGAGCGGCCGCCCGGTACGCCGAGGCGCGATGAATCTGGTCGAGCTTCTCTATGGGTCGGCCGAGCGGCACTCCCCCCGCAGAGCCATGACCGACGTGCGGTCGGGCCGCTCCCTCAGCTACGGACAGCTCGCGCGAGAGGCGCAGCGCATCGGCGCATTCCTCAAGACTCACGGTGTGGGGCCCGGTCAGCGGATCGGGCTCCTGGCCCCGAACGATCTCGCGTATGTGCCTGCCGCCTTCGGGCTCCTGGACTCGGGCGCGTGCCTCGTCCCGCTCGCCAGCAATCTCACGCCCACCGAGACCGCCGAGATCGTGCGCGATGTCCAGCTGAACGGCTGCCTCGCCTGGCCCAAGGCCGGCGCGCTCGAGGGCACGCCCGCCGCGGTCGTGCAGGGCGGCGAGTGCGACGGCTTCACGTTCCAGTGGCTCGATCGTGACGCCGAGGCCCCCGCCGAGTTCTACTCGCTGAACCCCGCCTTCATCCGGTTCACCTCCGGGACCACCGCCAGGAGCAAGGGCGTGGTGCTGTCGCACGAAGCCACGGCCGCGCGGGTCGAGGCCGCCGATCAGGTGCTCGCGTTCAGCGAGGAGGACCGGATCCTGTGGGTTCTACCGCTCGCCTATCACTTCGCCGTCACGATCGTGGCGTACGTTCGGGCCGGGACCCACATCCTCATGTGCCCCGACACGCTTCCCCGCGCCATGGTCGACGCGGTCCATCGTCTCAAGCCGAGCGTGCTGTACGCCGCGCCGCTCCATTTCGAGCGGATGGCCAACCTCGGGCCGAGCCCGCCGTTCACGAGCATTCGGGTCACCCTCTCCACCGCCGCGCCGATTTCGCCCGCCGTGATGGATCGCTTCCAGTCCGTCTACGGCGTCCCGGTCGGCCAGGCATACGGCATCATCGAAGCCGGCCTGCCCTGCATCAATCTGGGCACCGAAGGCCTTCCGTCCACCTCCGTCGGCCGCCCTGTTCCCGGGTACGAAGTCGCGGTGCTCTCCGACGACGGGAAACGCCTGCCTTCCGATCGGCGCGCGGACGCGCCCGAAGACCTGGGCGAGATCGCCGTGCGGGGCGACGGGCTCTTCTCCGCCTACTACTCGCCGTGGCAGCTTCGCGAGCAGATTACGCGTGACGGCTGGTTCCTGACGGGCGACCTCGGCTCGCTGGATCAGGCGGGCGCCCTTCACCTCAAGGGCCGGAAAAAGACCGTCATGTTCGTGGCGGGGCTCAAATTCTTCCCGGAGGAAGTCGAGGACTGCATCAACCAGTTCCGGGGCGTCAAGGAATCCCGAGTGTTCAGCCGGCCGCACGCGCGCCTGGGCGAGGTTCCTTGCGCCGAAGTTGTCCCGGACTCACGAGGCTGTGATCTGGACGCCTTGAAGACGCATTGCGCGCGCCTCCTCTCCTCCTACAAGGTGCCGCTCGAGTTCACGGTTGTGGACGCGGTCCCCCGGACGCCGAGCGGAAAAATCCGCCGCTAAGAGTCCGGGACGGGCTTGCGCCCGAGGTACTCGCTGAGGAGCCCGCCGAGCACGCGGCGCTCGACGTCGATGAAGCCGCTCGATTTCAACACTGCGAGAATCATGTCCGGCGGCACGCACCCGGCGATCGTGTCCCAGTAATACTTCATGAGCAGCTCGGCCTTCGCGCTCCCGGTGCTGATCCGCGCGATGCGCGGCAAGACTTTCTCGAAGTAGACGCGGAAGACCCGCTGGCCGAGCCGCGAGCTCGGCAGCGTGATCTCGAGGATCAGGACACGACCGCCCGGCTTCAAGACTCGAAGGCATTCGCGGAAGGCGACGCCGAGGTCGGCCATGTGGCGCAGCGCGTATCCCATGGAAAGCAAATCGAAGTGGTTGTTCGCGAACGGCAGCTCTTCGACGGTCCCCTGCACCAGAGGAATCGAGAGGGTCCTGCGCGCCTCTCGCAACATGCCGCCGCTCGGATCGAGCCCGATCACGGCCCCGGGGTCACGAAGAATGCGCGTGGCCTCTCGGGCCACCAGGCCGGTGCCGGTTGCGACGTCGAGGAGCCTCATGCCGGCACAGAGGCCGGACCTCGCCAGGGCCGAGCGCCGATAGTGCTGGCCCGAGCCGAAGGATCCCAGCGCGCAGACCCAGTCGTAGTGTTCCGCGGCGTCGTCGAAGAGAGTCCTGATGAAGGGCCGCCGCTCGCTTTCGCTCTCGTAATATTTCTTGAGGACGGGATGCGGCGCCGTCGGTGAGCCCATCGGGCAACGATAAGCGACCCCGCTGGTGAAGGCAAATGGGCGCGGCCGACAGCACGGTGACCTTGCGGAGGCGAGCGCGCTCGCGCAGACTACCCGCACAACGGCATCCAAAGGAAGGGCGCTATGCGTGTGACGGCGGCGGTCCTGTACGACACGAAGAAGCCGGTGGTGGTGGAAGACGTCGAGCTTCTGGAACCCGGTCCCCACGAGGTGCAGGTGCGGTGGGTCGCCAACGGCGTCTGCCACAGCGACCTTCACGTGATCACGGGCGACTCTCCCCATCCCCTGCCCGTGGTGCTCGGCCACGAGGCGGCAGGAGTGGTCGAGAAGGTCGGCCCGGGAGTCGAGACGGTGGCGCCGGGCGATCACGTCTGCTCCAGCTACATCCCGTCGTGCGGCAAGTGCTGGTACTGCATCGGCGGCCAGCCGACCATGTGCGCGCTCCGGGACAAACCCCGGTGGTTCATGTTCGACGGCACCTCGCGCTTCCGGAAGGACGGGCAGGGCCTCCACCACTTCTTGCAGGTCTCGGGGTACGCGACCCATGGTGTGCTCCCGGAGGAGAGCGTCATTCCCATCCGGAAGGACGCGCCGCTCGACGTGGTGTGCCTCGTGAGCTGTGGCGTGCTCGCCGGAGCTGGCCCGGTTTTCAACCGCGCCAAGGTGCCGCCTGGAGCGAGCGTCGCCGTCTGGGGTTGCGGCGGGGTCGGCCTGAACACGATCCAGGCCGCGCGCCTCGTGGGTGCGGGGAAGGTCATCGGCGTCGACGTGGTGAAGCAGAAGCTCGCCTGGGCCGAGGAGTTCGGCGCGACTCACGTCGTGGACGCCTCGCAGGAAGACCCGGTCTCACGCGTCCAGGCGCTCGCCGGCCGGGGCGGCGTCGACTTCGCCTTCGAGGCGGTGGGAACTCAGCGGACGATGGAGCAGGCGCTCCTCTCGACCCATCGCGGCGGCACCTGCGTGGTCGTCGGCGTGTCGCCCGCCGGCACACGGCTCTCCGTCGATCCGTCACTGCTCCTGCAGCAGCGCGTGCTCACCGGGAGCTCGTTCGGCGGCGGACATCAGCGGACGGACGTGCCCATGCTGATCGATCTCTACATGAATGGGAAATACCGGCTCGACGAGCTCATCAGCCGGCGGCTGCCGCTCGGCGAGCTGAACCACGCCTTCGACCTCATGCTGCAGGGCGAGGTCAAGCGGAGCGTCATCGTCTATCCGTAGGCGCGGCGGCGCACACAAACCTCGGAGGACACGGAGATGAGGTCTGGATGGATCGCCGTCGCCCTGACGCTGGCGCTCGCCTGCTTCTCGTTCTATTCGGTCGCTGCTCAGGACAAGCCGATCGAGCTCAAGTTCTCGAGCTGGCTCGCCGTCGTACACGGCCACCACACCGGCGTGATGGTCCCGTGGGCCAAGATGGTCGAGGAAAAGAGCGGCGGCCGGCTCAAGATCACCATCTACCCCGGGAGCGTGCTCGGCAAGCCGGCCGATCACTACGACATGATCAAGGACGGGATCGCCGACCTGGGGTTCACCACGCCCGGCTACACGCCCGGCCGTTTCCCGCTCATCACGGTGACCGAGCTGCCGCTGGGGATGTTCAAGTCGTCCCGGGGAGGCAGCCTGGCGGTCATGTCGATCTTCGACAAGTACTTCAAGAACGAGTTCAAGGACGTGAAGGTGCTCTGGTTCTGGGTGCACCCGCCCGGCCACTTCCACCTGGCCAAGAAGCAGGTGAAGGTGCTCGAGGACCTGCAGGGCCTCAAGATCCGCGCGGCGACACCGATGCTGACCACTATGGTGAAAACCCTCGGCGCCACTCCCGTGAGCATCCCCGCCCCCGACACCTACACCGCGCTCGAGCGGGGCACCGTCGACGGGACCATCTTTCCGTGGGAGGCGATCTCGTCCTTCAAGATCGCCGAGGTGCTCAAGCATCACGTGTCCTCGGGCATCTACGTCGCCCCCCTCTTCACGTTCATGAACCGGAAGAAGTACGACAGCCTCCCCCCCGACCTTCGTAAGGTCATCGACGATCTCTCCGGCAACCCAGCGATCTGCGGGAGGCCATCAAGCGGTACGATCCCTGAGAGCGGCATGCACAGGTGGCTCGACGGCTGCGAACGGGTGCTGACCCTCATGGCCGCTCTGGCCACCTTCAGCATGATGTTGCTCACGACGGCCGACGCGGGCGGGCGCTATCTGTTCAACCGCCCTATCCTCGCCGCCTATGAGGTCACGACCAACTATTTGATGGTCGCCGTCGTCTTCCTGGCGATGCCGTACGCCTACCGGCAGGGCGCAAACATCCGCGTGACCTTCCTGGTGGACCGACTCGGCCGGATTCCTCGGCTCGTCGTCGACCACGCCGTCCAGATCGTCTCCATCCTTTATTGCGCGGCCCTCGTGTTCGCGACCTTCCAGCAGGCCCGCCACATGCTGACCACCGGCACGACGTTCGCGACGCTCGACCTTCCCCTGTGGCCCGCGCACATGATCGTCTGCATCGGATTGTTCCTCACCACCCTGATGATGGCGATCGACCTCGGAGAGGTGCGGAAGGGACGCTCGAGCCTCTTCACCGGCGATTAGTACGATGCTCTATCTGCCGTTTCTCGTGATGGTGGCCGCTCTGCTCCTGGGGGTCCCGATCGCGTTCTCGCTGGCGACGGCCGGCATCGTCGGCATCGTCCTGCTGGGAGGCGATGTGAACGTCGTCCTCCGGATCCTGGGAACGACGCCGTTCGGCGTCACGGCCGATTACGTGCTCACCACGATCCCCATGTTCATCCTGATGGCGTACTTCTCCGCCTCCGGCGGCCTCGCCCGCGACCTCTTCACGGCGGGCGCCAACTGGCTCTCGCAGGTCAAGGGCGGCCTCGCCATCGCCACCGTCTTCGCGTGCGGCATCTTCGGCGCCATGTCGGGAGCGAGCCTGGCGGCGGCGGCCGTGATGTCGAGCATCGCCATGCCGGAGATGCGCCGCCACGGCTACTCGGACGAGCTGGCCGCCGGCGCCATCGGGATCGGGGCGACGCTGGACATCCTGATCCCACCAAGCGTCGGCATGGTCATTTACGGCATCTCCACCCAGACCTCGATCGGCAAACTCCTCATCGCCGGCGTCGTCCCCGGGATCATCGTCGCGATATTCCTGATCGTGGCCATCCTCGTCTGGGTCAGGGTCCGGCCCGCGCATGCGCCCGAGACGTACGCGGTTCCGGCGCGGGAGCGCTGGGCGAGCACCGGCCGGATATGGTCGAGCCTGCTGCTGATCGTCCTGGTGGTGGCGTTGCTCTACACGGGCGCGGCCACGCCGACCGAGGTCGGCGCCCTCGGCGCCTTCCTCGCGGGGGCCATCGGCTTCGTCTTCGGCCGTCTCACCTGGGCCGGAGCCTTCCAGGCGCTTCGCGAGACCATCAAGACTTCGGCCCTGATCTTCATGATCCTCATCGGCGCCACGGTCTTCGGCTACTACATGGCCATGAGCAAGATCCCCCAGCAGGTCGTGGCCGTGGTGACCGAGATGAACCTCAACCGCTGGCTCGTCATCGTGGGCATCGTGGTCACCTACTTCGTGGTGAGCATGTTCATGGACGAGCTGCCGCTGCTGCTCCTGACGCTGCAGCTGACGTTCCCGCTCGTCACCTCGCTCGGCTTCGACCCCGTCTGGTTCGGCGTCATGTCGATGCTCATGGTGGCCATGGGCCTCGTCTTTCCCCCGGTGGGCATGATCGCCTTCGTGGTCAGCTCCAGCGCCAACGTGAGCCTCGTCAAGGTTTACACGGGCACCAGCATCCTGATGATCGCCCTCGTCCTGACCACCGCCCTCCTCATGGTCTTCCCCCAGATAGCCCTCTGGCTCCCGAACACCATGAAGTGACGGCCGCTCTCAGCCGAAAGTGATTGTCACGCCGACGGTCAGGAGAGCGTCGGGGCTCGCTCGGGTGACACCGAACCCGACAGCCGCGTCGAGTCTGACACGCTCACTGAGCGCGTACACGGTCCCGGCCCGCA
The DNA here is from genome assembly GCA_003221655.1 of Candidatus Rokuibacteriota bacterium. Classification (GTDB taxonomy): domain Bacteria; phylum Methylomirabilota; class Methylomirabilia; order Rokubacteriales; family CSP1-6; genus AR31. Next base: position 4,066 of record QHSV01000306.1, on the reverse strand, counting down.
GGACAACGTGATGGTCGGACCGATGATTCGTGGTTAACGCGCTCACAACTTCCCCAACGACCGACCACGCCCTGGTGACGCCGACCTCGACCGACGCGTTGAGATTCACGACGTCGCGGTCCCGGTCGCGAGTGACGAAGGTATAGCCAGCGTTGGCCGTTAGGGTCACGGGGCCGAACATTTTGCTGGCTACTGCGAGCGCCTGAATATCTACCTCCTTTTCGCCCAGGCCACGGCCTTGGTCCCCGGTGGGTAATCTGACGGTGACCGCGGCCAGAAGCGCGGGTGTCGCAGGCCCCTCGTCGAGGAATCGACCCTTGAGCCCCACGAGGCTGTCGCCAAAGCCTGCGCGCGGCGGCTCGCGCTCCGGACTGAGCAGGATGAACGCCGTGCCGATTGTGACTTCGACGCGTGGGAGGAGACCGACGTTCAGCGACGGGCCGTGCGGGAGCAGCCATGCTTCCGCACTACCGTCTCTACTGTAGTCGACACCCAGCTCTAGCTCTACCTTCCCAGGATCCAGCGTCCCCGTGTCCTCGGTCGTAAGGGGACGCCCGGCCAGAGCGGGAGAGGCTAGAAGCAATACCAGCGTCGCAAGAGGAAGCCAGCCACCTGGGCCCAAAGCGCGCCGAAGGTACCCGATGTCTGCGGGAAACGCAACTCCGCTACTTGATCGCGACGGCTTTGACCTGCCGAAAGTCCGTGAGTCCGCCGAGCGACTTCAGCACGCCGTCCTGGACGAGCGTGGTCATCCCTTCGGCTTTCGCCTGCTCGACCATCTCGGCCACGCGCGCTTTGGTCTGGATGAGCCGCTTCATCTCGTCGGTCGCGATCAGCAGCTCGTGGATGCCCGCGCGTCCGCGGTAGCCGGTCTTGGCGCAGGAGACGCAGCCCTTGCCGCGGTAGAGGACGAACGACTCGTCGTACTTGAGATTGAGCTTCGCAAAGGATTCCTCGCCGAAGGCCTGGGCCAACTCGTCGTACTCGGCGCGCTCGGGATGGTACTCCGCCCTGCAGTCCCGGCAGATGCGCTTGACGAGGCGCTGTCCCATGATCCCGAGCAGGGCGTCGGCGAAGTTGAACGAGTCGCACCCCATGTCGAGCAGGCGGACGACCGTCTCCACCGCGCTGTTCGTGTGGAGCGTGCTGAACACCAGGTGGCCGGTCAGCGAGGCCTCGATGCCGGTCGACGCCGTCTCCTCGTCGCGCATCTCGCCGACCATGATGACGTCCGGGTCGGCGCGCAGGAAGGCCCGCATAGCGGCGGCGAAGTCGAAGCCGATCTTCGGCATCACCTGCACCTGGCGCAGCCCATACTGCGTGATCTCGACCGGGTCCTCGGCCGTCCAGATCTTCCGCTCGGGCTTGTTGATATGGCCGAGCAGCGAATGCAGCGTCGTCGTCTTGCCCGAGCCGGTCGGCCCCACGCAGAGGATGAGGCCGTAAGGTTTCTCGGCGATTTTTTTGATCTCGCGGAGGTTACGCGGGGCCATGTCGATCTTGTCGAGGGCCAGCAGCTCGCTCGACGAGAGCAGGCGCATGACCACGTCTTCGTTCTGGTTGGCGGTCGGGATCGTGGCGACGCGCAGCTCGATCTCGCGGTCGGACACCTTGAACTTGAACTTGCCGTCCTGCGGCTTGCGGCGCTCGGCGATGTCGAGCTGGGCCATGATCTTGATCCGCGCGACGATGGCCCGCCGGTAGACGCCGGGGATCTTCTGATACTCGGCGCAGCCGCCGTCGATGCGATACCGGATCACCGTGTCCCGCTGGGCGCCGTAGGGCTCGATGTGGATGTCGGACGCGCGCGCCTTGTAGGCGTCCACGATGATCTGGTTCGCCAGCCGGATCACCGCGCTGTCGTTCTCGTCGAGCTCGCCCGCGCCCAGCTCGAGCGTGTCGGCGACGTCCTCGGCGCGCAGGTCACCGATGATGGTGCCGATCGAGTCCCGGCCGGCGCCCTCGCCACTCGCCTGGTTGAGGAAGAGCAGGATGTCTTTCCGCAGCCCGACCGCCCACTTGACCCTCCGGTTCTTCAGCGCCTGGCTGACGCTGTCCACCCGCTGCAAATCTTGAGGGTTGTCGATCAGCACCACGACCGCGCCGTCCTCACGCCGGAGTGGCAGCCAGAAGTTGCGCCGCAGATACTCGAGTCGCAGACCCTTCACGAGATCCGGCGGCGGCAGGATCCGCTCGTCGTATTCGACGAACGGGCACTCGTAGAACTGACTCAGCGAGACGCCCAGGTCGCCCTTCGGGACCTTGTACTGCTCGATCAGGATCGACTCGACGTCGGTCTGGCGACGGCGCGCCTCCGCGACCGCCGAGCTCAGCTCCTGCGGCGAGATCAGATGCTGCGCCAGGAGATAGTCGAACTTCGTCTTCGGTCGGGCCTGGCTCTGGATCAACTCCTGACTCTGGCTCAGCTGCGCCTGGCTCTGGCTCAGCTGCGTCTGGTTGTTGAACGCGATACCGAGCGTCTTGGCGATCCGGGACGCGCCGGTCTCGTCCTCCTTCGTGAACCGGGCGCCCCGCTTCTTGTTCAGAAGCTGGATGACACCGATCGGCCGCCCCTCGTGCATGATCGGCATGCCCAGAATCTGCTGGGTCCGGAACCCCGTCTTCTTGTCCCACGAGCCGTCGAAGCTCAGGGTGGGCGAGATCCGAGCCAGCTCGGCCTTGTCGTAGGCGTCGCTGATGTTCACCACCCTGCCCGACGCGGCGACGTAACCGGCGACGCTCTTTTCGCTGACCGGCAGCCGGATCTCCTTGACAGTGTCGAGGGCGAGGAACTTCGAGTAGAGCTCCTTCTTGGCCGGGTCAATGGCGTAGATCGTCATGCGGTCGGCGTCGAGGAGGCCGAGAATCTCCCCCTGGAGCTCGATGAAGAGGCTGTCGATGCCCTTGGCCGCGTGGATGCGGTCGACGAGCTGGACGAGCTTTTGCTCGTAAACCAACCGCTGCTGCAAAATCTGCACGGATTCTTGCTGGGCCACGCGTCCTCCAATACCTCAGAAATATCAATAGTCCCGAACTATGTTAGCTTATCAGGTTCAATGGGGGAGGCGGGCATGCGGCGGGCAGACGTGATCGTGATCGGCGGCGGGGCCAACGGCACGAGCACCGCGTTTCACCTGGCGGGCCGGGGGGTGAAGAACGTCCTGCTGCTCGAGCGGCGCCACCTCGGCGCGGGCGCCACGGGCAAGTCCGGCTCGCTGGTGCGCATGCACTACACCAATGAGGCCGAGTCCCGGCTCGCGTTCGAAAGCCTCAAGGTCTTCAGGGACTTCCGGAACATCGTCGGCGGCGACTGCGGCTTCGAGCCCATCGGCTTCGTCCAGATCGTCCCCCCCGGCTACGAGGCGGCGCTTGCCCGAAACGTCTCGCGGCAGCAGCGCCTCGGCATCGCCACGCAGGTGGTCACCCGGGACCGGCTGGGCGACCTCCTTCCGGGGTCCCGGGTCGACGACGTCGGCGCCGCCGCCTGGGAGCCCGAGTCTGGATTCGCCGACCCGAACGCGACCACGTTCGCCTTCGCCGAGGCGGCTCGACGCCTCGGGGCGACGATCGAGACCGGCTGCGAGGTCACGCGGATTGTGACCGAGCGGGGTCGTGTCGTCGGCGTCGAGACCTCCCGGGGGCCCGTCGACGCGCCGGTCGTGGTGCTCGTTCCCGGCGCGTGGGCCGCACCCCTGCTGGCGCCCCTCGGGCTGGATTTCGGCCTGGCTCCCCATCGGATCCAGATCTCGATCTTCCGCTGGCCGGCCGGCTTCCGGACCCGGCACTGCGTGGTCATCGACGCGATCCACCACTCGTGGTTCCGTCCCGAGGGCGACGCCGCGACGCTGATCGGCGTCGAGCTCGGCGTGGGGCACGCCGATCCCGACAGCTTCGACGAGGGCGTCGACCCGGAGTTCGTGGCGATGTGCCGCAAGGCGCTGACCGCCCGGCTGCCGGCCTTCGGCGAGGCGACGATGCGCGGCGGCTGGGCTGGAATGATCATGATGAGCGCCGACGGCCGCCCGATCATCGATCAGATCCCATCGGTCGCGGGACTCTACTGCAT
>QHSV01000305.1 GCA_003221655.1 Candidatus Rokuibacteriota bacterium | reverse complement strand
CCAGGAGTTCTGGCCTTTGCGCGACAGCACACCGACGACGGTGAACGGCACCTTCTTGATCCGGATGATCTGGCCGAGCGGCTCGGACTCACCAAAGAGGTTGAGCGCGGTGGTCTGGCCCAGGAGCGCGATCTTGGTGGCGCCCTCGACGTCCTCGGGATTGATCGCGCGACCGTCCGTCACCGGCCATTCCCGCGCCTCGAAGTAGTCCTGCGTGACCCCCTGGATGACGGTGGCCCAGTTGAGGTTGCCGTACACGACCTGCGCGGTGCCCCGCACCGCCGGCGCCGACGCCTGGACGAGTGGGACCTCGCGCGCGATCGCAGCGGAGTCGTCCTCGCTGATCGTGAGCTGGCTCCCGGTGCCGAGGCGAATCCCGCTGGAGGTCACGCTGCCCGAGAGGACGATGATCAGGTTCGACCCGAGGCTCTGGATCTGCTCGGCGACGCGTGCCTGGGCGCCGGCGCCGACGCCGACCATCGCGATGACTGCCGCAACGCCGATGATGATGCCGAGCATGGTGAGCGCGCTTCGGAGCTTGTTCACCCGGAGCGCCCGGCCGGCGATGCGGACGCTCTGCCACACGCTCACGCGGCTTCCTCCTCCTCTGCCGGAAGCTCGGCGAGCGTGGCCGCGGCGTCGCGCGGCTGCGCCGCGTGCTCGTCGCTCTTGAGGCGGCCATCGCGGAAGGTGAGGCCCCGGCTCGCGTAGGCGGCGATGTCCAGCTCGTGGGTGACGAGGACGATCGTGAGCCCTTCGCGGTTGAGGCGCTGCAGGAGCGCCAGCACCTCCACGCTCGTCCGTGAGTCGAGGTTGCCGGTGGGCTCGTCGGCCAGGATGACCGCCGGGTCGTTGACGAGTGCCCGCGCGATGGCGACCCGCTGCTGCTGGCCACCCGAGAGCTGGCTCGGATGGTGCGCCTCGCGATCGGCGAGCCCGACCGCCCCGAGCCGCGCGCGGGCGCGGGCGCGGCGATCGCGCGCGGTGTGGCCCGCATAGAGCAAGGGAAGCTCGACGTTTTCGAGCGCGGTCGTCCGCGGCAGCAGGTTGAACTGCTGGAAGACGAAGCCGATCTTGAGGTTCCTGATCCGAGCGAGCTCGTCCGGCGAGAGGCCGCCGACACGTTCGCCGTCCAGCACGTATTCCCCAGTGGTCGGGGTGTCCAGGCAGCCCAGGAGGTTCATGAAGGTGGACTTGCCCGAGCCCGAGGGACCCATGACCGCGACGAACTCGCCGCGCTCGATCGTGACCGACACGCCGCGGAGCGCGTGGACCGTGTGCGGCCCGAGATGGTAGTCCTTCGTCAGGCCCTCGGTGATGATGATCGGCGCCGCCACGATCAGAGCCTGAGGCGCGGCGTGCCCTGCTGCGGGGCTTGAGGGCCGCCGCCGCTCCGGCCGCCGCCGGCGAGCCCGACGATCACATCCTGGTTCTCGTTGATCTCGCCGCGCAGCACCTCCGTCGAGGTGCCGTCGCTGAGCCCGAGCGTCAGCGCGACGGACGCGGGCTTGCCATCGGGTCCGACGATCCACACGCGTCCCTGGATGCCGGTCCGGCCCTCGCCACCCGACGCGCCCGCCATCTCGTCGTAGCGCGCCCGCTGGGCGTCGGTGAGGATCTCGCGGATCTTGACACGCGTCGCCTCGCGGATCTTCTGGGCTCGCGCGCGGCGGTCGGCCTCGGGGAGCCCCTGGAGGGCCCGGAACTGCTCGCGGCTGTCCTGCAGGATCGGCTCGAGCTTCTTTTGCTGATCCTCGGCGAGCTTCAGCTCCCTCACCAGGCGCTCACGCATCTGCTCGAGCGAGGGCTGCCCGCCGCCCGCCGCGCCGCCACTCGCCGGCGCGCTGGGCGCCGCCGCCTCGACGCCGGCCGGCCGGAACCGGAGCGCCGCGTTCGGCACCTTCAGGACACTCGGCTTCTCGGCGGTCACGAGCTTGACGTTCGCCGTCATTCCCGGCACGAGCTTCCCCGTCGGATTCGCAACCGCCACGACCACCGTGTAGGTGACGACGTTCTGGACGATCTGCGCAGCCTTCCGGATCTGCGTGACGGTCCCCCCGAAGGTTTCCCCGGGAAACGCGTCGACCGTGAAGGTGGCGCGGTCGTCGAGCTTGGTACGGCCGATGTCCGCTTCGTCCACACTCGTCTCGACCTGCATCCGCGTGAGGTCCTGGGCGATCGTGAAGAGGATCGGGGCCTGAAGGCTCGCCGCGACGGTCTGGCCGACGTCCACCTGGCGGGAGACGACGACACCGTCCACGGGCGCCAGGATCGTCGTGTGGTCCAGATCGACCTGGGCCTGCCTGAGCGCGGCATCCTTCTGCTTCACCTGGGCACGCGCCGACTCGGCCGTCGCCTGGGCCACGCGGAGCTGCGCGAGCGCCGACTGGATGCCGGAGGTGAGTGCCTGCTCTCGCGCCCGGGTGGAGTCGAGCTGAGCCACCGCGGCGTCGTAGGTGGCCTGCGCCGTGTCGAGATCGCTCTTGGCGATGAGCTGGCGACCGAACAGCTCTGTCTTCCGGTCATAGTCGCGCTTGGCGTCCAGGGACTGCACCTGGGCCTTGGCGGTGAAGGCCTTGGCTTCCACCAGCGCCGCGCGGGCGTTGTCCACATCGGCCCGGGCTCGCTCGACCTGCGCCTCCTGGTTCAGCACGGTCGCCCGGGATGACTCCAGATCCGCCTTCGCCGCGTTGACCTTGGCCTCGAAGATGTCCGGGTCGATCCGGGCGACGACCTGGTTCTTCTTGACGATCGAGTTGAAATCGACCAGGAGGTCCTTGATTTGCCCGGAGACCTGGCTCCCGACCTGGACGACGACGACGGCGTTCAGGTTGCCGGTCGCTGAAACCGCGGCGGTGAGGGGACCGCGTTCGACACGTGCCACGCGGTACTTTGGGGCATTACCGCGGCTCTGGGTATAGAGGTAGGCCAACACGCCCCCACCCACCAGGACCGCCACGATGACCACCGACACGATGCGTCTCATCACTGGCTTAGACGGCGCCACGTGGCGGGGTGTTTCCCAGGCCTTAGCGGCGGCCGACGGCGCGATCCAGCCGCGCCAGGGCGATCCGATAGTCCGCCAGGGCCTGGCTCTCGGTGTTCTGGGCCTGGGTGAGGGCGAGCTGAGCGTCCGTCAGCTCGAGAATGGTGCCGACCCCGGCGTCGAACCGCCCCTGGGCCAGGCGAAAGTTCTCCTGGGCGGAGGCCACCAGGGCCTGAGCCGCCAGGATCCGCTCCTGGGCCTCCTCGACGGAGATCTCGGCCTGCTCGACATTCTGGACGATGTCCAGCTCGGTGGACTTCACGCGTGCCCTCGCGCCCTCGAGGTTGGCCTTCGCCTCTTGGTATCTCGCGATCCGCCCGCCGCCGTCGAAGAGCGACCAGGAAAGCGTCAGGCCGAGCGACCAGGACTCGTTGAGCTGGCTCTGGGTACCCCCGTAGGCCCCGCTACCCGAGATGTCGGGGAAGAAGTTGCGAAAGGTCTGCCGCTCCGTGGCCTCGGCGGCGGCGGCGCGCAGCTTGGCCTGGCGGTACTCGGGTCGCTGCCGGAGCGAATCGCTCCGGAGCTGCTGCCGGTCCAGCGTGAGGGGCTCGTAGACGAGGTTGTCCACGATCTGGGTCGGCGTGTCCACGTTGATGGCCATCGCGATGTTGAGCGCGACGATGGCGGTCCGCAGGGCGTTCTTCGCCCTGATCAGGTCGAGCTTCGCGTTCGCCACGTCGACCTCGGCCCGCGCGACGTCGGATTTGGGCCGCGTGCCCACCTCGAAGAAGCCCTTCGCAGAGCGCAGGTTCAACTCGGCGCGCTCCTGCGCCTGATCCTGCACCCGGATCAGGCGCTGACTGAAGAGCGTGTTCGTGTACGCTTCCTTCACCGTCAGCGAGATCAGTTGGCGCTGCAACTCGACGTCCTCGACCGCCACCTCGGCGAGCTTCCGCGCCGCCTCGGTCGCGGCAAGGTTCTTGCCGAAGTCGAAGAGGAGCTGCGAGAGCTGTACCTGGGCCAGGAAGGTGTCGCCGAGCTGCCGGGACTGCGCGACCTGAATGGTTGAGCCCGCTGCGTTGGTGGTTATCGTCGTACCCTGACTTCGCGTCGCGCTGACCAGCCCGCTCAACTGGGGAAGGAGCGGCGCCATGGCCTGATTCACCCGATAGCGCGCCGCGGCATAATCCGCCAGCGTCGCCTGGATCCTCGGCTGGGCGTCGAGCGCGATGGCGATGCACTCCTCGAGTGTCAGGACCCGCCCGGCGACTTGAGGGGCGGGCGGAGGCGGCGGCGCCTGCGCTCGCGGAGCGTCGATTGAAAACAAGCTAGCGGCTAGCACGACCAGCACGATCACTCGAGAAGGCGCCATGGCGCACAAGAGAATACCACGCAGCGTGCGAGGCCCCGGAAGAGCTTGCGGGTGCGAGCGGTGGACAGACGGTGGACGCGCGGTGGATACCTTTTTTCTTGAGGACGCTAGATTCAGCGTGCTAGATTCGCCCACACCACAAGATATAGTGAGTGGAGGAGGAGTGGAATGCTGTCTGAGACTCGCCCAGTGAAAGTCGGCAAGTGGACTGAGCCTGCCTTGCGGGTGCTCCGGGAGCGCTACCTCATGCGGCAGGGTGGCGAGGTCGTCGAGACCCCGGAGGAAATGTGCTGGCGGGTGGCGCTGACGATCGCCTCGGGCGAGGCGCGGTACGGGCGGAGCGAGGCCGCGGTCAGGGAGGTCGCGGCGGCGTTCTACGACATCATGATCGAGGGCGATTTCCTCCCGAACTCGCCGACCCTCATGAATGCCGGGAAGGACAACGGCCTGCAGTATTCGGCCTGTTACGTGCTGCCCGTGGGCGACTCGATGGAGGAGATCTTCGACTCCGTCAAGGCGGCCGCGATCATCCACAAGTCCGGGGGCGGCACGGGCTTCGCGTTCTCACGGCTGCGTCCCAAGGACGACATCGTGGCCTCGACAGGCGGGCGCGCCTCCGGACCTGTCTCCTTCCTGCGCGTGTTCAACAGCGCCACCGAGGCGGTGAAGCAGGGCGGAACCCGGCGCGGCGCCAACATGGGGATACTCAGGGTCGATCACCCCGATATCCTCGAGTTCATTGACTGCAAGCTCGACGGGGGCATCACCAACTTCAACATCTCCGTCGCGGCCACGGACCGGTTCATGGACGCCCTGGCGTCGGGCGGCGAGTATGACCTGATCAACCCCCACACCGGCGCGGTGACGGACCGCTTGTCGGCCAAGGAGGTTTTCGACCGGATCGTCCGTGCCGCGTGGCGGACGGGCGACCCGGGCATGGTGTTCATCGACCGGATCAACGCGAGCCCCGCCAACCCGACGCCGGAGATCGGCGTCGTGGAAGCGACCAATCCGTGTGGAGAGCAACCCCTGCTGCCCAATGAGGCGTGCAACCTGGGTTCGCTCAACGTCTCGAAGTTCGCGCGGCGAAACGACGAGGGCGAGTGGTCGGTCGACTGGGACGAGATGGAGCGGGTGGTGCGGCTCGCTGTTCGATTCCTCGACGACGTCATCGACATGAACCCGTACCCACTCCCGCAGATCGATGTCACCGTGAAGGCCAACCGCCGCATCGGCCTGGGCATCATGGGCTGGGCCGACCTGCTGTTCACGATGGGCATCCCGTACGACAGCCAGGAAGCGACCGACCTCGGCAACCACCTGATGGCCTTCGTCAAGGAAAAGTCCCACGATCAGTCGGCGAAGCTTGCCGAGGAGCGCGGCCCGTTCCCCAACTGGGACCATTCGATCTATAAGAATCAGCGGCCGATGCGTAATTCGACCGTCACGACGATCGCGCCCACCGGTACGATCTCGATGATCGCCGGGTGCTCCTCCGGGGTCGAGCCGATCTTCGCGCTCGCCTTCGAGCACCGCGTGAAGCAGCCCGACGGCGAGCGCGTCCTGACGTTCGTGAACG
>QHSV01000304.1 GCA_003221655.1 Candidatus Rokuibacteriota bacterium | reverse complement strand
CCGTCAGCGTGCGATCGTAGCGCTCACCTTTCTGGTCGTGGGGAAAAGCCGCGGTGCCGGCGACGGGGCACAGCAGCAGGTCGTACCGCGTGAAGAACTCGGCCCACGCGAGCCGCATACGGTGTCGCGCCTCGTTTGCGGCGAGCCAGTCGCGGTGGGACAGCACGGCGGCGCGTGTGGCGCGCGCGTAGTAGCTCTCATCGCGCGGCGAAAGCTCCCGCGCGATCCCCACGTTCTTGTCGAAGTCCGCGTCGCTTTGGCGGTCCGACGTGGCCGCGCGCAGAAGCTTCACGTAGACGCTGAACGCCTCGCCGGTATCCATGGCCGGACGCGCGCGATCGTCGACCTTCGCCTTTTGCCGACCCAGGAAATCGGCCAGCGCCTGGAGCCGAGCCTGCACTGTGCGATCCACGGGAATCTCCGGTGCGTCGAGCATCAGAGCCACCTTGAAGTCGCGCAGACGTTTCTGCCGCGGGGGCCGCAGGCGTAATTGCCACCCCGCCGTCTCGATCTCGTCCGGCCCGGCCATGGCCGACAGCGCGATGGCGAGATCGTCGGCGCTGCGCGCCAGCGGCCCCACGACGTCGATGTCGACCGGCGCCATCTGCCACGGGAGCGCCTGGCCGGTGCGCGGCACGATGCCCCAGGTCGGCTTGTGGCCGTAGACACCGCAGAAGTGCGCCGGGTTGCGGATCGATGAGCCGATGTCGCTGCCGGCCTCCAGCCCCGTGAGCCCGGCCGCGAGAGCCGCCGCGGAGCCGCCGGAGGATCCGCCGGGAGCGCGGGCGACGTCCCACGGATTGTTCGTCGTGCCGTAGATCGCGTTGAAGCTCTGCCAGTCGGCGAGATAGAGCGGCACGTTCGTCTTGCCGAAGAGCACGACGCCGGCGCCCAGCAAGTGGCTCACGGCGACCGCGTTCTTCGTCGCGATGTTGTTCTTAGAGGCCGGCACGCCCCACGTCGTCGGCAGGCCCGCGACGTCGTACGACTCCTTGATGGTCATGGGCACGCCGTGCAGCGGGCCCCACACGTCACGCTTGGACAGCGCACGATCGGCGGCGCGGGCGCGCGTGCGTGCACGGTCGAAATCGCGGACGACGACGGCGTTGAGCGCGCCGTCATACTTTTCGATGCGCGCCAGATAGAGATCGAGCAGCTCGAGACAGCCGATCTTCCTTTTCCTGATGTCAGCGGCGAGCTGCTTGGCGGAGCGAAAGGGAATGTCGAGCATCGCTGATACCTCCCGCACGGATCGGGCTTCGGCGCGCCCCATGCTACTCCGAAACTGGTAGACTCGGCGGCTATGGGCGACGTGGGCCTCATGGGCATGCACGTGCCGGGCATGGCGTGGCGGGAGATGCGCGACGCCGCCGTGCTGGCCGAAGAGCTCGGCTACAGCTGCATCACCATGGGTGAGTCGTGGGGCGAGGACGCGCTGACCTCGCTGGCGCAGCTCGCGGCCGTGACCTCGCGCATCCGCATCGGCACGAGCATCGTGCCGGTCTTCGCGCGCTCGCCGGCCAACCTCGCCATGACGGCGCTGAACATGGACCGCATGACCCAGGGGCGGTTCTTCCTCGGCCTCGGCACGAGCGGCCGGCTCGTGATCGAGGACTTCCACGGCGAGAAGTTCGCCAAGCCCCTGACGCGCATGCGCGAGTACATCGACATCATCCGCAAGGCCGCCCGCGGCGAGCGGCTCGATCACGATGGCGAGTTCTTCCACACCAGGCGCTTCCAGCTCCGCTTCGCGCCGTACCGGGCGAGCCTGCCCATCTACATCGCGGCGCTGAGCCCGCCGAGCCTGCGGCTCACGGGCGAGCTGGCCGACGGATGGCTGCCGATCTTCCTGGCGCCCTCGCGGATGGCGGCGGCGGTGGTCGAGGTGAAGGCGGGGGCCGAGGCCGCCGGCCGGACGCTGGGCGACATCGCCATCTCGCCGCAGGTGTCGATCTACGTCACGGATGACGTCGCGGCCGCCCGCGACCGCGAGCGTCCGCACATCGCCTTCTACATCGGCGGCATGGGCGTGTTCTATCACGAGTACATGCGCCGCATCGGCTTCGGCGCCGAGGCCGACCGCGTGCGCGAGGCGTTCCAGGCGCGCGCGCGCGATCGGGCGGCGGCGCTGGTCACCGACGAGATGGTCGATGCCGTGACCATCCTCGGCACGCCGAAGCAGTGTCGCGATCAGATGCAGCGCTTCTTCGACGCCGGCGTGCGGGAGATCCGGCTGGTCTTCAACGAGCCGGACAAAGACGCGTATCTCAAGGCGCTGCGGGCGGTCGCCCCATGAAATTCGGCCTCTACAGCTCGATCGCCAGTCCGCCGCGCGGCGAGCACCTCGATCGCTGCATCGACGAAGTCATCGCCGAGGCCCAGCTCGCCGAGGCGAGCGGATTCGACTCCTGCTTCTTCGGCGAGCATCATCAAGATGGCGACGGGTTCCTGCCCTCGCCGCTCATCGTCGCGACCGCGGTGGCCGCCCGCACGCAGCGTCTGCGCATCGGCACATCGGTCATATTGCTGCCGCTCCACCATCCCGTGCGTGTGGCCGAGGACGCGATCACGCTCGATCTTGTCTCCAAGGGGCGCGTCGTCCTCGGGGTCGGGATCGGCTATCAGGCCGCCGACTTCAGCGCCTTCGCCGTGCCGATGGAACACCGCGTGGCGCTCTTCGAGGAGAGCGTCGAGATCCTGCGCCTGTGCTGGGCGGGGGAGCGGTTTTCATTCCGCGGCAAGCATTACACGCTCGAGGACGTGCAGATCACCCCGCGACCGTTCCAGAGGCCGGGGCCGCCGCTCTGGTTCGGCGCCAGCGTGCCGGCGGCCGCGCGCCGGGCTGGTCGGCTCGCCGACGGCTTCGTGGGCACGCCCAGCACCAGCTTGGAGAACGCGACGGAGCTGGCCGACATATATAAGGATGCGGCCCGCAAGGCGGGGCGCACGCCCGAGGTCATTCAGATGCGCGACGCGTGGGTGGCGCGGACGCGGGCCGAGGCCGACGCGGTGTACGGCCCGCACGTCATGGCGGCGTATCGCTACTATTGGGAGCACCGGCTGGCGGAGTTCCGCAGCATGCCCGTCGACACGCCGTTCACGCTGGAAAATCTCGCGCCCGATCGCCTGATCCTCGGCGACCCCGAGACGTGCGTGCGGGAATTCCAGCGCTGGCAGAAGGCCACGGGCGCCGACACCTTCCTCCTCCGCCTGCGCCACGCCCACTCCGGCGGGCCGCCGCACGAGAACATCATGGACGCGATCAGGCTCTTCGGCGAGCGTGTGCTGCCCCACTGCCTGGGAACGCCACCGGGTATCAGCGCGTGATGCTGCTCATAGCGCTGCCGGGGCTGGACACCGCGCTGGCGCTGCGATCGATGCGGCTGTTCGCGGACGAGGTCGCGCCGGCGATGGCCCCGACTGCGCCGGCTCAGCTCTGACGCACGTACTTGTCCACGCGCTTTCGCGTTCCCAGCGCCAGGTAGATGTCGCCGTGGCCATCCACCCAGCTCCCGTGGGCCGATAGCGAGTCCCACCGGGCGACCACGTTGCCCTGCCGGTCCATGAGGCTGATCCGGGGCGACAGCCCCTCCACGCCGCCTTCACTGATATAGAGGATGCCGTCCCGGTCCATGGAAATGTCGAGCGGCCGGCGCAGATCGCTCCACATCGTGATGAACTGCCCGTCGGCGGAGAAGACCTGGATGCGATTGTTCTCCCGGTCGCAGACGTAGACGCGGCTGTCCTGATCCACGATGAGGCTGTGCGGCAAGTGGAAGTGGCTCGGCGCCGTCTTGCCTCCCTGGCCCCACGACATGCGTAGATCGCCATCGGCGGCGAAGCGGTGCACCCGGGCGTTGCGGTAGCCGTCCGTGACGTAGAGATCTCCCGAGGGGGCGGGGACCATCTCCGTCGGATAGTTGAAGGGCCCAGCCGCGCGCGGGACGAGGTCGCCGGGCTTGTCACAGCCGGTGTCCGAGTGGGCGCCGCGGTGGCCCAAAATCTGAAGGGGTCTGCCGTCCAGGGTGTAGGTGAGACACACGGAATCTTCCCGGTCGGTCAGATACACGACATCGTCGGCGATGTAGATGCCATGTGGATTGGCGAAGGCGCCGATGCCCCAGCAGCGCAGGTAGGTCCCGTTGCGGTCGAAGACCATCACCGGCGGGTCCTTGCGCTGGAACACGTAGACCCGATCCTGGGAATCGGTCGCGACCGCGCTCACGTTGCCGAACGCCTCTCCCGGTGGAAGCGCCGCCCAGTTCTCGATGAGCTCGTACGTGTATTTTCCCTTCCCAACCGTCGGCATGGTTCTCTCCTTAGTCCTCTGCTGGCTCCTAGACGAGTCTGGTATCGTGACGCGCTACCCTTTACACGACGAGTGCGACTTTGACAAGAAGGATGACCGCGCGGAGTTTCTGGAAGGTTTGTGAGGTATGATCAGCGGAATGTCCGTCCCAGCGCTGACCGCCATCGTGATCGCTCTCGCCCTCCTGCTGAGCGGTTGTCAGGGTGGGCCCGCGGTCGGCGCCGAGGAGCCAAAGAGCAAGGCTTCGGCGCCGCCGCCGCGCGAGGTGCGCGTGACGCCGGCCGCTGAGCGGACGGTGGCGCGGACGGTATCGGCGACCGGGACTCTCGCGGCCGACGAGCAGGTCGTGCTCGGCACCAAGGTCGCCGGGCGGCTCGCCGAGATCAGCGTCGATCTCGGCACCCGCGTGCGACGCGGCCAGGCAGTCGGCAAGCTCGATCAGAGCGACTTCAAGCTGCGCGTGGATCAAGCCGAGGCCGCGCTCCAGCAGGCGCGAGTCCGGCTCGGGCTCGGGCCGACCGGCTCCGACGAGCGCGTCGATCCGGAAAAGGCTGCGATCGTGCGCCAGGCCCGGGCGATGCTGGACGACGCGCGGCTCACGCGCGATCGCAGCGTCAAGCTCATGGAGATGGAGCTGATCGCCCGCGCGCAGCTCGACTCCGTCGAGGCCAGCCTGCAAGTGGCCGAGGCGCGTTACCAGGACGCGCTGGAGGAGGTCCGCAACCGGCAGGCCGTCATCGCGCAGCGGCGTTCCGAGCTGGACCTCGCGCGCCAGCAGCTGGCCGACACGGTGATCCTGTCGCCGCTCGACGGCGCCGTGAGCCTCAAGCAGGCGTCGGTGGGCGAGTATCTGACGGCGGGCACGCCGATCGCGACGCTGGTGCGCGTGCACCCGCTGCGCCTGCGCGTCCTCGTCCCCGAGCGCGAGGGCGCTGGTGTGCGGGCCGGACACGCGGTGACGCTGACCGTGGAAGGGGATCCGACGGTCTATCGGGGTCGAGTGGTTCGCCTGTCGCCGGTCGTGC
>QHSV01000303.1 GCA_003221655.1 Candidatus Rokuibacteriota bacterium | reverse complement strand
TGTCCGCCGTGGTCTCGGCATGGGCGGGGGATATGCCCCAGGCCAGGAACACGGACACGAGCTGGCGGCGAATCTGCGGCGCGGGCACTCGCATGGTTGCTTCTCCGGATGGTCGGTGAACGTCAGCCGCGGCCGACGAACGGCATCTTGTTCGCCATGACCGTCATGAACAGGACGTTGGCGTCGAGCGGCATCCGGGCCATGCAGAGCACGGCGTTCGCGACGTTCTCCACGTCCATCGTCGGCTCGATGGCGACGGTGCCGTTCGGCTGCGGAACGCCCTTGGCCATCCGCTCCGTCATCGGGGTCGCGGCGTTGCCGATGTCGATCTGGCCGCAGGCGATGTCGTACTTGCGCCCGTCCAGGGACGTCGCCTTGGTGAGCCCGGTAATCGCGTGCTTGGTCGACGTGTACGGCGCCGAGTTGGGCCGCGGCGTGTGGGCCGAGATGGAGCCGTTGTTGATGATCCGCCCGCCCCGCGGGTCCTGGCTCTTCATGATCTTGAAGGCTTCCTGCGTGCACAGGAACGACCCCGTGAGGTTGGTGTCCACGACCGCCTTCCACTGCTCCACGGTCAGATCCTCGAGCAGCCCGGCCGCGCCGATCCCGGCGTTGTTGAACAGGAGATCCAGGCGCCCGAACGCGCTCTTGGTCTGCGCGAAAAGCGCGCGGATAGCCTCGGGATCGCGCACGTCGGTGGGCACGACCAGCGTCCGGGAGCGCGCGGGGCCCGCCTCGCCCGCCACCTGCTCGAGGGCATCCTTGCGCCGGCCGGCGAGCGCGACGTGGTATCCCTCTCTCAGCAGCACGAGCCCGACCGCCCTGCCGACCCCGCTCCCGGCGCCCGTCACGATCGCAACTTTCGTGTCCATGTCAGTCTCCTGATGGCCGTGGTGAACGACGCCGACAGCCTACCACCGATGCGGCGCCCGCTGGAGACTGGGGCTACGTCCCCCCTCGACGACTCCGGGCGGAGCAGGCCTCGCCGCCCGAGGACGGCGGCGCGCCAAATCGGGTCGACTCCCCGCGTGGTCCGCGGCAGAATGTGGCTGCGCCTCGAGGCGCGCGGGAGGAGTGTATGGGCAAGATCGTGTACGCGGCGGCGATGTCGCACGTGCTCTACCCCGACTACTACAGCCAGAACGTCGGACCGCACGGCCGGCGGATGGTGGAGGCGCTCATCGACGTGGTGCGCGACATGGGGCGCACGCTCGCCGCCGCCGCGCCCGACGCGCTGGTCGTAGTCGCCGACGATCATCTCAACGTCTTCTCGTTCGACGCGGTGCCCGCCCTCTGCGTCCGCGTCGGGCGATCCGTGAACCGCATGGTCCAGGACAACGCCATCGAGTTCGACCGGGCGCTCGAGGGCCTGCCCGAACGCTATCCCGTCCACGAGGACCTGGCGAACAGCATCCTGGAACGGGGCCTACAGGCCGGGTTCGACTTCGCGGCCTCGTGGTCGGCGCCACTCGATCATGCGTTCCTGAGCCCGGTCTCGACCCTCTATGGCGCTCGACCGGTGCCGCCGCTCGTGCCCTTCTGGGTCAACTGCTTCGTGGCCCCGCAACCGACGGCTCAGCGCTGCTTCGCGGTCGGACGCCACATCGCGCGCGTGGTGGCCGAAGGTCCGTGGAAGGTCGCCGTCATCGCCACCGGCGGGCTCAGTCACTTTCCGGAGCTGTCGCTGGCCCGCGTGGGTCAGTCGGACGTCGCGTTCGACCGCCGCGTGGTGAAGTGGATGGAGGCGGGCAACTACGAGCCCATGACCGCGCTCACGGCCAAGGAGCTGCACGAGAGCGGGTCGCACGAGCTGCTCAACTGGCTGGTGCTCCTGGGCGCGGTGAGCCCCGCGCGGGCCCGCACCCGCTTCTTCGGCGAGATGGGGCGGATCGACCTCGCGGCCCTCGAGTGGGACGTGGCATGAGCCGCTACGAGACGAACGTCGTTCTGTATCGCCTGAAGAAAGATTCGGCCTTCCGCGACCGTTTCCGCGCCGACCCCGGGTCGGCTCTCGCCGGCGCCGACCTCACTGACGAGGAGCGCGAGGCATTCATGCGCTGGGACACCCGCAAGCTGAACGACCTCGGCGGCTCGCTCCACCTCCTGATCTCGATTCCCGGCCTCGCCGGCCACTGAGGCGATCAGAGATCGAGGACCGCCACGGGATAGAGGAGCGTCACGGCGAGTGCAGATGATTGACCGACGACCGGAGCCGGAGCACGAGCCTGAGCGGCGTCCTACTCCGTCGGCTCGGCTCCTGGCGTTCCTCGCTCTGAATCCCAAATGTAGAAGCACCGCACGTGGAACTGAAGAGCCTTGGGGTAATGCTCGCCGATGCACTCCATCACCAGCTGGCTCTTCGCAAGAGTCTCACCGCACGCGTCGCAGGTTTCTCCGTTGGAAGGACCACCCAGGATCTTCGTGCAGTCGTGGCCGGGCAGAAGACCGCTTGCGAGTTTTTCCCGGATGAGAATGCGAAGCGACTCTTCGTTCATGAGGCCTGGCCTCGCGTGGCTGAATGCCGAAAGCCTAGCATGGATGGCTAAGCCACCGTCGATGAGCCGACCATGGGACGCGCGCCGCATCACGGCAGCGGTCATCTCAGCGGTGATCGTTGCCGTCGCAGTGGTGGCGTATCTTCTCGGCCTGGGACCGGTGCGCGTCGAAAGGAGAGCATAGGATGATCCGCCGCCACCGAGGATTCGCGACACTGTTCGTCACGCTCTACCTGCTCATCTCGGCTGCGACAGCCTACGCTGAGTGCGCGTGGGTGCTGTGGAGTGCATCAGACGGCGCCTCGCTCCCTGTCAGCGCGTGGGATGCGAAGTCGCGGTGCGAGGAAGCGAAAAATGAAAGGCTGCGCGCCCCCAGCGGTACCGTCGAGCGCAAGGACGTGTCGTTCGTCTGCCTCCCCGACACCGTGGACCCGCGCGGGCCGAAGGGGAAGTGAGGCTGGGTCTACCGCACCGAACGCTGCCGGACCCGTTAGACCGGGCGATCGGGTGCTACCGTGGGCCGGCGTTGGTGGTGGATGCTGCACGGGACACGTCGAGGCCCCCCGTGTAACTTACCTTAACTACAGCTCCCGCAGCGCGACCGCGATTCGCGCGCGAGAAGCGCGGATGGCCGGCGGTACCCCGCCCACGAGCCCCATCAGGAGCGCGAACACGAGGCCCCACGTCAGCAGAACCGGCGTCACCTGGAACGCGAACGCCAGGTGAGAGAAGGTCTGCCAGTTGATGGTCCCCGTCGTCAGGCCGTTGAGCGGCAGAACCGCCACGCAACCCAGGAGACCGCCGACGAACGCGATGCACAGGGCCTCGACGACGAAGGACACGACGATGCTGCCGCTCCCGAAGCCCAACGCACGCAGAGTGGCGATCTCCCGCGAGCGCTCGGCTACGGCTGAGTACATCGTGTTCAGCGCGCCGAAGACCGCGCCGATACCCATGACCACGGCCACGATCGTGCCCAGGACCGTGATCAGCGTCGTCAGTTGGCGCGACTGCTTCGCGTAATAGTCGATTTCGCGATCGATCTGCACGGTCACACGGGGATCGGCGGTCAGCGCATCCTTGAATGTCGTGAGGGCGTCGGGGGACGCGAGGCGCGCCGTGGCCGACTGGAACATGTTCAATGGACGCTGGTACACCTGGCGGAGGACACTGAAGTCGCACCACAGCTCGGAATCGTACGCGGTGCCGCCGCTATCGAACACGCCCACCACGGTCCAGGTGCCACCGCCGAACCGGACGGTTTTGCCCAGCTCGAGGCCGACGTAGCTCGCCGCCACGTTGCGCCCCACCAGGAGCTCCGTCAACCCGGGTTGAAAGACGCGCCCGGCGACGATCTTCACCGTCGGGCGGACGGCGAGCGCTTTCGGCGAGACACCACGCACCTGGGCGTTTCCCTCGGTGTCGCGGCCCTTCAGCGGGAACGAGGCGATCACGACGACCTCGGGGCTTACGAGCGGGCCGGCGGCCCCCCGCTCGACCCCGGGCGCGTCTTCGATGACCCGCACCTGCTCGAGCATCACGCTGCTGTCCATCTCCGAGGTGGCGCCTGCCCGCCGGACGATCGCGTTGCGCGCGGACCCGGAGGCCACCAGCGTGGCCTCGAACCCGCGCGCCAGCGAGAGCATGGCGACGAACACGCCGACCGTCCCGGCAATACCCAGTACCGCCACGACGGTCGAGCTCCACCGCGCTCTGAGACTGCGCACGTTGTAGACGAGGGGGATGGCCACGTCAGATCCGCCTGAGCGCGTCGACGACGCGGAGCCGGCTGGCCGCGAGCGCCGGCAGGATGCCCGCCAGCACGCCCACCGCCAGCGCCAGTCCCAGCCCGAGGGCGATCGCATCGGGGGACAGGTAGAAGAACGGCAGCAGGCCGCCGGTGGGATCCCCGCGCAGCGTGAACAGCTTCGCCAGGCCGCGTCCGAGGCCCCCGCCGATCGCGGCGACGACCATCGTCTCCGCGATGACCAGCACCAGGACGAAGCCGTTCGAGAATCCCACCGCTTTCAGCACCGCCAGCTCCCGCGTGCGCTCGCGCACCGCGATGGCCATCGTGTTGCCGGTCACCAGGAGCAGCGTGAAGAACACGACGCTGCCGATGCTCATGATCAGGAGCTGGATATTGCCCATCTGCTTGACGAAGGAAGCGGCGAAGGCCTTCTCGGTGTCGGTCTTGGTCTCGGCGGGCGAGTTCGCGAACTGCTCGTCGATCGTCTTGACCAGACGCACGGCGTCGTCGGGGTTGGCGATGCGGACCGTATACCAGCCGACCAGGCCCTTGCTGAACGACTTCCGCTCGTCGAGGTAGTCCCAGCGAAACCAGAACTGCGTGGTGTCGTCTTGCACACGCTGGCCCCGATAGATCCCACGAATGTTGAACTCCCAGTTCCCGGGAAAGATCGTGCCCCTGACCGGGATGCGGTCCCCGATCTTCCACTTGAATCGTTCGGCCAGGGCCTCGCCCACGATCGCGCCTTCCTTGTCCGTCAGGAACGCCTGCCACTGATCGTCGGGAACGACGAACTCGGGGAACATCTGCCGGTAGCTCTCGCGATCGATGGCGAACTGCGGAAAGAAGTTGCGCTCGTCCTGATACACGCCCCCGAACCAGTTGGCGAACGTCACCTGCGTCACGCCGGGAATTCGCGCCAGCCGGTCCCGATACGCCAGCGGCAGGGGCTGGATGATCGAGACGCGGTTCAAGACCACCAGCCGGTCGACCCCGGCCACGTCCACCCCCTGCCGGAAAGCGCCGTCGACCACCGCCAGGATGCCGAAGAGAAAGAGGGCCACCGCGAAGGAGCCCGCCGTCAGGGCCGTGCGGGTCTTCTTCCGGAACAGATTGGTCAGGACGAGATGCAGGTACTTCATCGAGCCCGTCCCGCCGTCACGAGTCCACGAGCACGAACCTGATCCCTGTGCTCACCGCCTTTCAGAACGTCGAGCTGCCGTTGCTGCTGACCCGGCTTTCGAAGACTGACCGACGCCGGCACGTGGAGACGGCGCTGACGGTCGTGGGTCTGGGCGACCGCATGCACCACTATCCGCGGCAGCTCTCCGGAGGACAGGAGCAGCGGGTGGGTATCGCGCGCGCCACGTCGTCAACTTGCGCGTCGACATCCGCGTGATCTCGTCGCCCCCCACCGTGACGCTTCCGGCCGACGGCACGTCGAGGCCGCCCAGGAGGTTCAGCAGCGTCGTCTTGCCGGAGCCGCTGGGACCCATGAACGCGACGAAATCGCCCGCGTCGACGTCGAGGTTCAGCCCCTGGAGCACGTGGATCTCTTCGCCGCCCCGCTGATACGCCTTGCCGAGCCCACGCGCCCGGATGAGGCTGTTCCCGTCCCCCCGACCATCGATCCTGACCATCGACGCTCCTCACCGCTTCACGCGCGCGGCCTGGCCGTCGCGCAACCCTTTGACTCCGGTCGTCACGATCTGCTCGCCGTCGGACAGGCCCGCGATCACCTCGTGCTCACTGCCGCGCGCTTGTCCCAGGCGGACCGCGCGTCGCTCCACACGTCCTTCGCGATGCACGAAGACCGCCGCCGCGCCGCTCTCTTCCAGCAATGCCGTCCGCGGAACCAGGACCCGACCCGCGGCGATCGACGCGCTCCGCTCCTCGCCGAGGAACGTGACCTTCACGCCCATGTCGGGCAGGATACGGGGGTCCAGCCGATCGAAGGCCGCCCGAACCTTGACCGTCGCCTTCTGCCGGTCGGCCGTGGGAATCACCGTACGCACCTTCGCCGGAATCTGCCAGTCCGGGTACGCGTCGAGCACGGCCGTGACCGGCTGCCCCGCCCTTACGCGGGCGATGTACGACTCGTTCACATCCACCTCGATCTCGAGCGAGCCCATGTCGACGATGGTCGCGATACCCGTCCGCGTGAAGCCGCCGCCCGCCGACACCGGCGACACCATCTCGCCGCGCTGCGCGTCTTTCGAGACCACGATGCCCCCGAAAGGCGCCCGCACCGTACAGTTGTCGAGGTCCTGCTGCGCGACCTTGACCCGGGCCTCGGCGGCGCCGACCTGCTCGCGAGCGACGACGATGCGCGCCCGCAGGCTGTCCACGGCCATGCGCGCCTGATCGCGGGCCTGCTCGGCTACCAGCTTGCGATCCCACAGCTCATCGACCCGTCGCAGCTCGCGCTCGGCGTTCTCGAGGTTGACACGCAGGTCGCCCAGCGTGGCGGCGGTGGCGTCGCGATCCGCCGCCGCAGAAACCAAGCGGGCGCGCGCGTCGGAGTCATCCAGCTTCGCCAGCACCTGCCCCGCCTCGACGTGCATGCCCTCGTCCACGTGGATCTCGTTGACCCGCGCCGTGATCTTGGCGGCGATGGTCGCCCGCTGCCGCGGCGTGACGTACCCGCTCGCGTTCAGCAGGGCCGGACGGCCCCCCTTGTCCGCGCGCACGGTCGTCACCTCGATCTCGGGCGCCTTCTCTCGCAGCACGAACCACAGGACTGCCGAGACCACCAGCAACGCGGCCAGCCCGGCGCCAATCGGGCGCCACGTCAGGCGCTTCGGATCACGCCGGGCGTGCTCGTCGATCCGGAGGGCCGAGAGATCAGGCCCCCGGGGCCGTTCCGTCACGTCAGACATGTCACCGTCCATTTCGCCGGGGCTTGGCTCTTCCCGAACGCGAGACCATTATCTACCGCACACCTGCCGCAGCGACGTTGGCTTGCCGAACTTCACCTCAGGGATCTGCGCTCCAGAGGGCGTGCAACTCGCGATTCTGCCCGAGGGAGGAAGGCGCGCCTCAGCGAAGTATAGCAACTCACGCCAGGGTGGTCCGGCGGTCGGGCTACGCGTAGGCGCCGACGTAACGTCCACGTGTGGTGGGCCGTCATGTGGATGCTCTACCGGCGCAGGGGAGCCTCGAACGGGCCCCCCAAGCCCCCGCCTTCAGAGCGTCCCGGCAAAGCCGTGACGCTCCTCTAACCTCAATTTTCTCGGTGGGATCAGCCGCGGAGCTTGTTGGAGGCGTCGAGCGCGGCGACTTTGTAGCACTCGGCGAGCGTCGGATAGTTGAAAACCGTCTGGAGGAAGTAATCGATTCCGCCCCCCAGGCCCAAGACAGCCTGGCCGATGTGCACCAGCTCCGTCGCGCCGGTCCCGATGACGTGCACGCCCAGGAGTCGCCGATCTTCCCGATGGAAGAGCATCTTGAAGAGGCCGCTGTCGTCACCCAGGATCTGCCCGCGGGCGATCTCCCGGTATCTGGCCACGCCGGTCTCGTAGGGAACCTTGCGCTCGGTCAATTCGTGCTCGGGCGCACCGACCATCGAGATCTCCGGGATGGCGTAGATGCCGATGGGAAAGTGTGCCGCCATGGGGCCGGCCTCGATCCCGAACGCGTGGCAGGCGGCCAGCCGCCCCTGCTCCGACGACGTGGCGGCCAGGCTCGGGTAACCGATCACATCCCCCGCCGCAAAAATGTGCGGCACACTCGTCCGGAACGTCTCGTCCACCTTCAGCCGGCCGCGCTCGTCCGCGTCCAGTCCGGCGCTGGCGAGGTTCAGGGGACCGGTGGCCGCAATGCGCCCGGCCGAGAAGAGAACCACGTCGGACACCAGGCGCTTTCCGGACTCGAGGCGGATGACCGCCCGCCGTGGAGGGCCGTCGGACATCTCGATGGACTCGACGGTCTCTCCCAGGCGAAACGTTACATTCCGATGCCGCATCTGGTGGATCAGCTCCTCCACGATCTCGTGGTCCAGGAACTCGAGCGGCCGCTGGCGCTTCTCGATGAGCGTGACCGGGACACCCAGCGCCGAGAACATCGACGCGTACTCGATGCCGATGACGCTGCCGCCCACGACGGCCATCGCTCTGGGGATTTGCTTGAGCTTGACCACATCGTCGCCGGTGATGACCACCTCTCCGTCCGCGGCGACCCCGGGTGGCTGCGCCGGCTGCGTGCCCACGGCGATCACGATCTTCTCGGCCGAGATCCGCCGCCATCCGTCTCCCTCGCGCACCACGAGGGTGTGCGCATCGGAGAAGGCGGCCTCGCCCCGCACGATGGTCACGTCGTTGCGCCGGAGCTGATCCTCGATGCCCCGCCGAGGCACTGTTGCTTCTCGACCACCGCGACGCACTTTCCAAGCTTCGCGGACTGCACCGCCGCCCGCTGGCCGGCGGGCCCGCTGCCGATGGACACGAGGTCGTAGTCGTATGTTCGCGGCATCCGTGAGACTCCCCGAAATGTGGTACGCCACCCGATCCGAGGCGTCAAATGTAGCGCGGCGAGGGGGACGGGGAAAGGGGAAGCGCCCGGAAGGGTTGCCCGACCCCGCGTGCCGCATCGATGTTCCCAACAGGCGTAGTGGGCGATCACCTCAGGGTTTTGCCGCTTCGCGATTGAAATTTTATCCCGTTCTAGAGTCATTCGACTCGCGCGACTTCGTTGTAGTGGTCGCGAAGCCGGGCGACACCGCCGAGGGCTTGGCCGCGCGCTACATCGAGGATTACATGGGCGTCCGAACCTTCTCCGAGGGCCAGGAGGTCGTGATCCCCGAGCGCGAGTGGAATTCCGGAAATCCCGGGCGTTCCGTTCCAGCTACGCTGCGCGAAATAGCGTCCGGCGATGGACTTCCTTGGATCGTTGCGATCTGCGATCATCCCGACTACGAGAGGACCCCCAGGAATGATTCTCCACCGCGCAGGCCTACGCCAAGCTGAGCCAGCCCAACATCGTGACCATTGCCGCCCTCGGCGAGGCGGATGGGAACCTCTACATCGTGATGGAGCTGCTCGAGGGTGACGAGCTCCGGCAACAGGTCCCTCTCATGGTCCAGATCTGCGAGGGGCTGGAATTGCACGTAGCCTCCATTCCGGACAGCGACCTGATTAAAACCGCGCGGTTCGTGCTCGCCGCCAAGGCGCAGCTCCAGCCCGAGCGGCTTCAGGCCAGTCTGCCGACACTCATCAAGATCGGTCCGGTCGAGCGCATCAGGGATCTGG
>QHSV01000247.1 GCA_003221655.1 Candidatus Rokuibacteriota bacterium | reverse complement strand
GTTCCTGCGTGGGCTGCCCGGCATCGGCCCGCAGAAGGCCAAGAACATCGTCGCGCAGCTCCAGAGCAAGGTCGCCAAGTTCGCCTTGGTCCGCGCCGGCGCCGCCGCCCAGCCGATCGACGTCGCCCAGGCCCCCGTCGACGCCGACGGCCTGCGCGAGCTGGTGTGGGAGATCATGGTCAAGCAACTCGGCCACCGACCATCCGAGGCGTCGCAGCTGATCACCGACGCACTCCGCCGCCGGCCGTCCACGATGTCGCCGGAGGAGCTGTTCGACGAGATCTACCGCGGAGAGAAGAAGTGAGCGCGGCCGCGGCGGACGAGAGCAAGATCTTGAGCCGCGTCCCGGCGCCCG
>QHSV01000246.1 GCA_003221655.1 Candidatus Rokuibacteriota bacterium | reverse complement strand
GAAGCTCCGGCGCGAATGTGTGGACCATGTGCTCCTCTACGGTCCGCCGGGCCTCGGCAAGACCACGCTCGCGGGGATCCTCGCCAACGAGATGGGCACCACGCTCGTGACGACCTCGGGGCCGGCGATCGAGCGGGGCGGCGACCTCATGGGTATCCTGACCAACCTCGGCGAGAACGATGTGCTCTTCATCGACGAGGTCCACCGGCTTCCCCGGGCGGTCGAGGAGCTGCTGTACCCGGCGATGGAGGACTTCGCCGTCAACTTCGTCATCGACAAGGGCCTTCACGCGCGCACCCTCAAGTACTCGCTCCGCCCCTTCACGCTCGTGGCGGCGACCACGCGGCCCGGCATGCTTTCCGCGCCGCTGCGCGAGCGTTTCGGCATCTTCCACCACCTGGACTTCTACTCGGAGGGAGAGCTCACCCGGATCGTGACGCGCTCGGCCGTCATCCTCGAGTCGCGGATCGAGCCGGATGGCGCGCGGGAGATGGCGCGTCGCTCCCGCGGGACGCCGCGAATCGTGAACCGGCTGCTCCGCCGCGTGCGTGACTACGCGCAGGTGAAGGGTGACGGGGGCATTGCCGAGGACATCGCGCGCCGCGCGCTCGACAGCGAGGGCGTCGACGCGCGCGGTCTCGACCGTCTCGACCGGCGCTTTCTCGGCGCGATCGTCGACCACTACGGTGGAGGACCGGTGGGTCTCGAGGCGATCGCGGCCACCATCAACGACGAGGCGGAAACCCTCTCCGAGATGGTCGAACCCTATCTCCTGAAGATCGGCTTCGTCGTGCGGACGCCCACCGGCCGGCGTGTGACCCGCGAGGCGTACCTGCACCTGGGCAAGCAGCCCCCCGCCGCGGCCCCCGGCCAGCAAGGGCTCTTCGAATAATCGTGAACGACATCGGCAAGATCCTCGTCGGCTTCGGCCTCCTGATCGCCCTCACCGGCGTCGTGCTCGTGCTCGTCGGGCGCGTGCCGTGGATCGGCCGGCTACCCGGCGACATCCACATCCAGCGCGGGAACTTCACCTTCTACTTCCCGCTGGCGACGTCGCTTCTGCTGAGCGTCGTTCTCACGCTGCTGCTGTACGTGGTGGGCCGCCGGTGAGCCGCTTGCTCGCGGCGGCGGCCATGATGGCGCTCTCAGGAGCGGTGGTGGGCACGCCCGATACGATCCGCGTCGCGATCGTGGAGAACGCGCGCGTCGCGGAGCTCCGAGGCCTCGACATCGAGGTGAGCGAGCTCGGCTGCCCCTCGTGCCCGGGGCGCGCGTGGCGCGCCGATGCCGTCAGGGCGGTCCCGAACAGTCAGGGCGTCGAGATCGACGGGCGGTGGGCATCGGGCTTTCGCCTGACGAGCGACTCCCCGATCCAGGTGAACGGGCGCGAGTACCCGGCGGCGTTCGAGGTGATCCGAAACGGCGAGGGCCTCGCGGTCGTCAACGAGCTGCGCCTCGAGGAGTATCTCGTCGGCGTTCTGCGAGCCGAGACCAGCGAGCGATGGCCGAGCGAGACCCTCCGCGCGCAGGCGATCGCGGCGCGGACCTATGCGGCCTACCACCGGGCGCTGAATGGTGCGAAGCCCTACCACGTCGTCGCCTCGACGTCCCACCAGATGTACACGGGGCGCGTGCCGGCGTCCTCGCCGATCTGGGACGCGGTGCGCGACACGGCCGGGCAGGTCCTCCTCTGGGAGGGCGAGCTGTTTCCGGCGTTCTACCACTCGGCGAGCGGCGGCTACACGGAAGACCCACGCACCGTCTTCGCGGCACGGAATATGCCCGCGCTCAAGGCGATCCGCGACGAATTCTCGATAGCATCGCCGCACTTCTACTGGAACCTCGACCTCCGGCTCGCCGACCTGTCCGAGATTCTCCGGCGGAACGGCTATGACGTCGGTGGTGTGACGGCGATCGAGGTCACCGCGCGCACGCCCTCGCTCCGCGTGGCGACCCTCACGGTTCACGGCACGCGCGGCTCCGCGCGGCTCCGCGGCAACGACTTCCGGCGCATGATCGGGTACGAGACCATGAAGTCCACGCTCTTTGCCGTCGCACTCGACGGCGGGGTGGCGCACTTCACCGGCCGCGGCTACGGCCATGGCGTGGGCATGTCCCAGTGGGGCGCCAAGGGGATGGCGGAGCAGGGGTACACGGCCGGAAAGATCCTCGAGTACTACTACCCGGGGACGACGCTCGGCTCGCTCGGCGCGCGCTGATGGGACGGCGTCAGCCCGCTCCCGTCTCGGGCGGGCTCCATCCTGACAAGGCCGTCGCGCCGGGCTCGAAGATCAGCTAAGCTCTCGCCCGATGAGAGTCGGGATCTCGCTGACGAGCAGTCACGCCGTGAAGGATGCCCGAGACGGCGCGCGCTGGATGATCGAGCGCGCCGCGGCAGCGCGGCAATCCGGCCTCGACTCCCTCTTCGTCGGCGACCACCACGCGACGCCGGCGCCCTACTACCAGAACGTTCCTATCCTCGGCCGGCTGCTGGCAGAGTGGGGCGACGCGCCGGCCGGTTGCCTGTTTCTGCTGCCGCTCTGGAACCCGGTGCTCGTGGCCGAGCAGATCGGGACGCTCGCCGCGATCGCCCGCGGCCGGTTCATCGTCCAGTGCGGCCTCGGCTACGACGAGGCGCAGTTCGCGGCCATGGGCACGCGCCTCAAGTATCGACCGTCTGCTTTCGAGGAGTCGTTGTCGATCGTCCAGCGCCTGCTGCGAGGCGAGACGGTCAGCTCGTCGGGCCGCTTCGTTTTCCGGGACGCCCGGGTGGCGTTGCGGCCGGCCGAGAACGTGGAGTACTGGGTGGGTGCCAGCGCGCCTCCGGCGATTGACCGGGCGGCCCGCCTCGCGGAGGGTTGGCTCGCCTCTCCTGCGCTCACGCTCGAGGAAGCCAGTGACCAGGCCACGTTCTATCTGGAGCGCTGCAAGGCCTACGGCCGGCCGCCCACGACCGTGGCCATCCGCCGGGACATCTACGTCGGCGAGTCGGTCGCGGACGCCGACGGGGTCGTGGATCGCGTCCTGGCCGCGGGGTACCGCGGGCTTCCACCCTCGGCGCTGATCGCCGGGCCGGTCGCGCGTGTCGTCGAGCGGTTCAGCGCGCTCGCGGCGCTCGGGTACACCGACGTCATCGTGCGCCACCTTACCGACAACCAGTCGAAGGTCCTCGGCTCGCTCGCCCGGCTGCGCGCGGTCAGGGAGGCGCTCAAGGGCGTTTAGAGCCCCCGCCGTGGCGCTCCCCGAATATCCGACTGTACACTGACGTGCCGTGGACCTGTCGGAGCTCGACTACGACCTGCCGTCCGAGTTGATCGCGCAGACGCCCGCCTCGTCGCGGGACGCGTCGCGGCTCCTCGTGGTCGACCGCGCGCGCGGGGGCTGCGAAGACCATGTGTTCGCCGAGCTTCCGGACTTGTTGCGACCGGGCGACTGTCTCGTTGTCAACTCCTCGCGCGTGATCCCGGCGCGTGTCCTGGCCCGGGACGCCGGTGGGCGCCCGGTCGAATTGCTGTTCGTCGAGCCGATCGACCCGCGTCGCTGGCGGGCGCTGGTGCGGCCGGGGCGTCGCTGCCGCGCGGGCGTTGAGCTCATGGTCGATGGCGCGCCGGAGTCGGAGCTCCGCATCGTCAGCGTCGCCGCGGACGGCTCCCGCGTCGTCGAGCGGCTCGACGACACCATCGAGGACTTGATGCGTGAGCGCGGTCTGCCGCCCTTGCCTCCGTACATCAGGAGATTCGCCGCGCCGACCGCGGAGGATCGCGAGCGCTACCAGACCGTCTACGCGCGGGCGCCGGGGTCGATCGCCGCGCCGACGGCCGGGCTTCACTTCACGCAGGGCACCCTGGAGGCGCTCCGGCGCCGCGGCGTCGAGATTCACGAGCTCACGCTCCACGTCGGCCCGGGCACGTTTCAACCCATCAAGACGGAGAGGTTCGAGGACCACGTGCTGCCGCCCGAGCGGGCCATGGTGCCCCCGAGCGTGGCGGATGCCGTGAATCGGGCGCGCGCCGAGGGTCGACGCGTGATCGCGGTCGGCACCACGACGACGCGGGCCCTCGAGAGCGCCTGCGGGGCGGACGGCGGCGTGCGACCGCTCGATGGCGCCGCGCGGATCTACATCACCACGGGCTACCGGTTTCGGGTGGTGGAGGCGCTCCTGACGAACTTCCATCTGCCGCGCTCGTCGCTCCTGGCCCTGGTCGCGGCGTTCGCAGGGCGCGAGCTGATCTTGAAGTCGTACGGCCACGCGGTCCGCGCCGGCTACCGCTTCTACTCCTACGGCGACGCGACGCTGGTCCTGTGAAACACATCGCACCGCTCGCCTCGGCGGGGGCACCGCCTCGGCTCGCGCGGCCATGAAGTTCGAAGTCGTCGCCACCGACGGCGCTGCGCGCGTCGGCCGCCTCACGACGACTCACGGCGTCGTCGAGACGCCGGTCTTCATGCCGGTCGGTACGCACGGCACGGTGAAGGCCCTGGGGCCGGACGACCTCCGCGCGGCGGGAGCCCAGATCGTGCTCGCCAACACGTACCATCTGTTTCTCAGACCCGGATACGAGGTCGTCCGGGAGCTCGGCGGTCTTCACCGTTTCATGGGCTGGGACGGCGTGATCCTCACCGACTCGGGCGGATTTCAGGTCTTCAGCCTCTCGAAGCTCCGAAGGATCACCGAGGCCGGCGTCGAGTTCCGCTCCCCCGTCGACGGCTCGACCCACTTCCTGTCGCCCGAGATCGCCGTCGAGGTCCAGCAGGCCCTGGGCGCCGACATCATGCATCCGCTCGACGAGTGCCTCGCGTATCCGGCGTCCCGTGAAGCCGCCGAGCGCTCGCTCGAGCTGACGCTGCGTTGGGCCGCGCGGTCGAAAGCGGCGCACGTGGGCCGCGGCGCGGCGAACCAGGCGATGTTCGGGATCGTCCAGGGCGGGACCGACGAGGAGCGACGGACGCGGGCGGCCCGCGCAACGGTCGAGCTCGGCTTCGACGGCTATGCGATCGGCGGGATGGCAGTCGGCGAGCCGAAGCAGGCGATGTACGACCTGACGGCGCTGGTCGCGAGCCTCGTGCCCGCGGGCCAGCCGCGCTATCTCATGGGGGTCGGCAAGCCCGAGGATCTCGTCGAGGCGGTGGCGCGCGGCGTGGACATGTTCGACTGCGTGCTGCCGACGCGCAACGCGCGTAACGGCCAGGCCTTCACGGCTTTCTCCGGCTCATGCGCGAGATGCGCTCCGCGATCGCGGAGGGCGTCTTCGGTCCATTCCAGGCTCGGTTTTTCTCACGATATGCAGTATCATCCGTTGATGTTTCACGCGACTAACGTCCTCGGAGGCCGCCGAGTCGATGCTCTTCCCTGATCTCGCGTATGCCGCCGCGTCGCCGCCGGGTGGCGGCGCTCAGAGCATGCTGCCCACCATCATCATGATCGCGTCGATGCTCGCGATCTTTTACTTCCTGTTGCTTCGCCCGCAGCAGAAGCAAAAGCAGGACCGTGAGCGGATGCTGGCGTCGATCAAGAAGGGTGACCGGGTGGTGACCTCGAGCGGCTTGCACGGCACCGTCACGGGCCTCGGCGAGCACACCGTGGTGCTGCGGGTCGCTGATCAGGTCAAGCTCGAGTTCGACCGCTCCGCCATCGGCCGCGTGGTGGCAGGGCAGGGCGAGAAGGATGCCTAGGCACCTCCGGGTGCGCATCGCGCTCGTCGTCCTCGTCGTCGCCGCGTCCACCTGGTACCTGTACCCGCCGAAGAAGACGATCAATCTCGGCCTCGACCTGCAGGGCGGGATTCACCTCATGCTCGGCGTCGAGGCCGACAAGCACGTCGCGAGCCAGACCGACCGCGCGGCCGAGGACCTCAAGGGGGCGCTCGAGCGCAAGGGCATCGGCATCAGGCGGATCGCCCGCGAAGGCAACGCCGCGATCCTGGTGGAGCTGGCGAATCCGCAGGCGTGGAACGACGCCCTGACCGCCGTGTCAGAGTTCGGGACATTCGAGCGACGCGACGACGACCAGGCGGCCGGCCGCTTCAGGCTCGTGATGAGCGAGCGCCGTATCAGCCAGCTGCGTGACGACGCGGTACGCCAGGGGCTGGAGACGATTCGCAATCGTGTCGACCAGTTCGGCGTAGCCGAGCCGACGATTACACGTCAAGGCAGCGAGCGGATCCTGATCCAGCTGCCGGGCGTGCAGGACCCGGCACGCGCCAAGGCGCTGATCGGCAAGACGGCGCTCCTCGAGTTCAGACTGCTCGACGAACGGACGTCGGTCGAGCAGGCGCTCGCAGGCCACCTGCCGGAAACCTCCGAGATTCTGTACCGGCGTGACGTGGACAAGCAGACCAAGGCCGAGCGCAAGGTGCCGTTCGTGGTCCAGAAGCGGAGCCTGCTCACCGGGGCGGAGCTGACGCGCGCCGAGGTGCAGGCCGACCCGAACTCGACGGGCAACTGGCAGGTGGCGATCGAGTTCACGTCGACCGGCGCGCGGATCTTCGGCGAGGTCACCGAGCAGAACGTGGGCAAGCACCTCGCGATCATCCTCGACGGCAACGTGTACTCGGCGCCCCGCATCAACGAGCGTATTCCGGGCGGGCGCGCGGTGATCACGGGCCAGTTCACGGTGGACGAGGCGCGCGACCTCGCCATCGTGCTGCGCGCCGGCGCCCTGCCCGCCCCGGTCGTCATCCTGGAGGAGCGGACGGTGGGGCCGTCGCTCGGCGCCGACTCCGTGCGCCAGGGACTGATCGCGATCACGGCGTCGGCGGCGATCGTGTTCGTCTTCATGCTCTTCTACTACCGGATGTCGGGGCTCATCGCCGACGTCGGGCTCGGGCTCAACCTCCTGATGCTCGTCGCGTGCATGGCGGCGTTCGGCGCCACGCTCACCCTGCCCGGCATCGCCGGTATCGCACTCACGATCGGGATGGCGGTCGACACGAACATCCTGATCTTCGAGCGGATCCGCGAGGAGCTGCGGGTGGGGAAATCGCCCCGGGCGGCGATCGACGCGGGATTCCGTCGAGCGTTCACGATCATCGTGGACACCCACGCCACCGTGCTCGTGACGGCCGTGATCCTCTACAACTTCGGGACGGGCCCGGTTCGCGGATTCGCGGTCTCGCTGTTCGTCGGCCTCGCCGCGAGCCTGTTCAGCGCCTACTTCTTCTCGCGGCTGCTGTTCGACCTGCTGTACGGGCTCCGCGGCAAGGTCGCGAAGGTCTCGATATGATCCAGTTGTTCCGCAACCCGAACTACAACTTCATCGGCCGGCGGCGATGGGCGTACGCCGCGTCCGTGCTGTTCATCATGATCGGGCTGGTCTCGATCGTCACCAAGGGCGGCCTGCACTACGACATCGACTTCTCCGGGGGGACGCTGCTCCAGGTCCGTTTCGCCGAACCGCCGGGGATCGCCAAGATCCGAGCGAGCCTCACGGCGCTCCGGCTCGGCGACAGCGTCATCCAGGAGTTCGGCGACAGCCGGGAGGTCATCATCCGGATGCGCCTCACCACCGCCAGCTCCGAGGAGGTGAGCCAGCGCGTCCGGAGCGCGCTCGAGACGGACCGTTCCCTCGGGACGTTCGAGATCCGGCGGGTGGAGTTCGTCGGCCCGCAGGTCGGCCGGGATCTCCAGCTGCAGGCGCTGTACGCCGTGTTCACCGGGCTCGTGTGCATCACGCTCTACATCGCGTTCCGGTTCGACCTCAAGGGCGGCGTCGCGGCGACCGCCGCGGTCTTTCATGACGTGCTCGTCTCGCTGGGGGCGCTGTCGCTGACGGACCGCGAGTTCTCGCTGACGGTCCTCGCCGGACTCCTGACCATCATCGGGTACTCGGTCAACGACACGATCGTCGCGTACGATCGGCTGCGCGAGAACCGGGGCAAGTTCGTTCCCAAGGGGCAGACGTTCGAGCAGCAGATGAACACGGCGATCAACCAGACCCTCTCGCGGACGGTCCTCACGGCCCTGACCGTGTTCTTCTCGACCGCGATTCTCCTCTTCTTCGGCGGCAAGGTGCTCGAGGACATGGCCTTCACGCTGTTCGTCGGCGTGATCACGGGCACGTATTCGACCATCTACATCGCCGGCGCGCTCGTCGTCGACTGGACGAACTACGTCGAGGGGCGGCTACGCCGAGGCAAGAAAGCGGTGGCGAAAGCCTGATCAGCGTGTCAAAATCAATGGTTAACCGATGGTTTTGCCACCGTGACCCCACTACAGACGCTGATCGAGGAGATCCCAAAGTACCAGCCGGGCGCTGACCTCGACGTCCTCGCCCGCGCCTATACGTTTTCGGCCGCCTCGCACCGGGGGCAGCAGCGCGCCTCCGGCGAGCCGTACCTCAGCCACCCTCTCGAGGTCGCCAGCCTGCTCGTCGGCTTCAAGATGGACGTCACCACCGTGACGGCCGGGCTGCTGCACGACGTCCTGGAGGACACGGCCGCGACCAAGGCCGACCTCGAGCGCGAGTTCGGCGGCGAGATCGCGGAGCTCGTCGACGGCGTCACCAAGATCGGCAAGCTGGCGTTCTCCTCGCGCGAAGAGCGTCAGGCCGAGAACTTCCGCAAGATGCTCGTCGCGATGGCGCGCGACCTCCGCGTGCTCATGATCAAGCTCGCCGACCGCCTCCACAACATGCGCACCCTCGATTACCTGCCGACCGACAAAACCAAGAAGATCGCGCAGGAGACCCTCGACATCTACGCCCCGTTGGCGCATCGGCTCGGTATGGCCAAAGTGAAGGCGGAACTCGAAGACCTGGCACTCCGCGCCCTCAATCCCGGCGACTACGTCGACCTCCAGAAGCGCGTCGCCAAGCGCCGCCTCGAGCGAGAGGCGGACATCAACCAGGTGATCGCGATCCTCCAACGAAAGCTCTCCGAGGTCGGGATCGAGTCGCAGATCCGGGGCCGCCCCAAGCACTTCTACTCGATCTGGAAGAAGATGCACGATCAAGGCCGCGAGTTCGACGAGATCTACGACCTCACGGCCGTCCGCGTCATCACCGCCTCGGTGCGCGACTGCTACGGCGCTCTCGGTGTCATCCACTCCTTGTGGAAGCCTGTTCCGGGCCGATTCAAGGACTTCATTGCGATGCCGAAGGTGAACATGTACCAGTCGCTCCACACGACGGTCATCGGGCCCAAGGGCGATCCGGTGGAGATCCAGATCCGGACCCGCGAGATGCATCGCATCGCCGAGGAAGGCATCGCCGCGCACTGGCTCTACAAGGAGCGGAAGGCGGGCAAGGACAAGCTCGACGAGTCGCTCGTGTGGCTGCGCCAGCTGATCGAGACGCAGCAGGATACCAAGGACCCGCGGGAGTTCATGGACACGGTGCGGGTCGATCTCTTTCCGGACGAGGTCTACGTCTTCACGCCCAAGGGCGACGTGAAGGCGCTCCCCGAGGGCGCCACGCCAATCGATTTCGCCTACGCCGTCCACACGAAGGTTGGCGAGCACTGCGTCGGCGCGAAGGTGAACGGCAAGCTGGTCCCGCTGCGCTACACCCTGCGGCAGGGTGACATCGTCGAGATCGTCGCGTCGCCCAACCAGCACCCGAGCCGCGACTGGCTGAAGATCGTCAAATCCACGCGCGCCCGCGCGCGGATCAACCAGTGGCTCAAGGTCGAGGAGCGCGCGCGCTCGATCGAGCTCGGTCGCGAGATGTTCGAGCGCGAGGCGAAGAAGTACCGCCTGAACCCGACCGCCTTGCTCGGCGGCGAGGAAATCAAGAAAACGGCGGCGGACTTCGGCTTCCCCGGGCCCGACGACCTCATGGCGGCGATCGGCTATGGCAAGAGCTCGGTGCACCAGGTGCTGAACAAGCTGGCGCCGACCGCGCTCCTGGAAGCGCCCGAGAAGCCCAAGGCGACGGCGACGCGGCCGGCGCCGACCGAGGGAGTGCGGATCCGCGGCGTGGACGACCTGCTGGTGAGGTTTGCGCGGTGCTGCAATCCGCTGCCGGGCGATCCGATCGTCGGCTTCATCACACGGGGTCGCGGGCTCACGGTGCACGCGCGCGACTGTCTGACGGTCGCCAAGAGCGTGCTCGATCGGGAGCGGCTGATCGACGTCGAGTGGGATGTCGAGGAGCCCGGCAAGCGGCCGGTGCGGATCGCCGTCTACATCGGCAAGGACCGGCCGGGGCTCCTCTCGGAGATCACGGGCGCGATCTCGGCCCGCAACGGCAACATCACGAAGGCCGAGGTGACGGTGACCGACGACCGCCGCGGTATCAACCACTTCGTCATCGAGGTCGCCGACCTCCGACAGCTCCAGGACATCATCGCCGGCATCCGGGAAGTCAGAGACGTCATCAACGTCGAGCGCGTCCGGGGGTTGTAGTGCTTGCCGGCGGGCGAGTTCGCCCCCGAGCCCCCGCGGTCCCGGGCGCGTCGACGCCCGAGGGCCATCGTCCGTGACGAGACGGCAGTTCGAGGCGCTCGTCGAGAAAGCACTCCGCCGCCTGCCGAAGCGGTTCAAGGACAAGATCGAGAATATCGCGGTGGTCGTCGAAGCCTGGGCCGACGACGAGACACTGGCCGACGTCGGCATCGAGCCGCCCGACACGCTGTATGGTTTGTACCGCGGAGTCGACCTCACGCGCCGGGATTCGACGTACGGCAACGTCCTGCCAGACACGATCACGATCTACCAGGGACCGATCGAGGAGGACTGCGCCGACGAGGCCGAGATGGCGGAGCTCGTGCGCGACACGGTCGTCCACGAGCTCGGTCACTACTTCGGCCTCGACGACGAGACCATGGAGCGCATCGAGGACACCGAGCCCTAGATGAGCCGCGGCCGCCGCCTCGTCGAGGCCTTGGCTGCGGTCGCCTCTCGCTACTCCCCCGAGGACCAGAAGCAGAAATGCGCGCTGCTCGAGAATCTCGAGCGCTACGCCATCCGTCGCTCGGGAACGCTCCTCCAGTTTCACGAGACGCTCTGCTTCCTCCAGGCGTATCCGGACGCCGCGACGCTCCTCGCGCTCGTCGACCGCGCGCTGGAGGCGTTCGGCGCCCGCGTGGAGCAGCTCGGGGCGGCGAGACGGCGGCTCCACGACTCTGGGATCGCCGGCACCACGCTCGACTACCCGTTCGGTTTTCCTATGGCGCGCTGGCTCGTCTCGCGCTTCTCGCCCGAGGCCGAGATCGCGTGGACCCGGTTTGCGGACGTCGATCGGCTCGACGAGACGCTCTCACTGCTGGCCACACCGGCGGAAGGCGACGCCTTCAGCGAGGGCGGGATGGGCTGGCGGCAATGGCTTCGGGTTGCGAAGGGCGGCCGCCGGCTGACGGATCTGCAGCTGCTGCTCGAAGTGTTCGAGCGAACCGGACTTCCCACAGAGACGCGGGACTGGCTTTTCGAGAGCCTGGCACTGCCGATCCTCTGGCGTCCGCGCGGCGCCGGTGCGTCCCGCACGCTCGCGCGGCTCCCGTGCCAGCGCGTGTTCTTCCACACTGGAGGACTCGATCGGAGCGCCCGGAACCTTGTCGAGGCGCTTGGGCGGCCGTCGCCGCCTCTCACGCGAGCGCCCCGTGCGCTGGCGGAGGCGCTGATCGAAGCGGCTCGCGTGGCGATGGCGACGCGCCAGCGGGAGCTCCACGCGTTCTCTTATCCGAACCCCGACGACGTCCTGACGGCCGACGCGGGCCGTGGGCTCACGCTCGCCTTCATCGGGATCCTGCCGGATTTCCGGCTGCCGCTCGAGGGCTACTACGGCTTCCTGGCTCTGAAGAACGGTGTGCCGGTGAGCTACGGGGGTGGCTGGGAGCTGTTCGGCACGCTCGACTTCGCCGTCAACGTCTTCGCATCGTTCCGCCAAGGCGAGTCGGCGTACCTCGCGACTCAGCTGCTCCGCGCGTACCGCCAGATCTTCGGCATGCGCACCATCGTCGTCGATCGATACCAGCTCGGCCACGAGAGCACCGAGGCCCTCCGCTCCGGCTCGTTCTACTTCTATCATCGGCTCGGGTTCCGCCCGCGCGACCCGGCCGTCATCCGCGTGCTGGCCGAGGAGCGGGCGAAGATCGCCGCCGACCCCGCGTACCGCTCGCCCGTCCCCGTGCTCAAGCGGCTGGCGGCGGACGAGGTATTCCTGTCGCTGCCGGGTGGCCCGGCGGCCCCCGAGAGGCGGTTGCGCGCGACCGACGTCTCGGCGCTGGTCGCGCGCTACGTCGCCCGGGAGTTCGACGGCGACCGGATCGGGGCGACGCGCGATTCTTCCGAGCGCGTCGGTCTGGCCCTCGGTGCTGGCCATCGCGCGGCGTGGCCTCGCGCCGAGCGGCGCGCCTTCGATCGGATGGCACTCTTCGCGGCGCTCATCCCGGATCTTGCCGCATGGTCCCCCGCCGAGCGGCGCGCACTCGTCGCGGTCATGCGAGCCAAGGGCGGTCGGAGCGAGATGCGCTATGCGCGACGGCTCGACGGGCATCGCCGTCTGCGCCGGAGCCTTGAGGCGCTGGCCCGCATATGATCTTTCCGGTCGACGCCTTTCGATCACAGCCTTCTGTTCCGTGCTGATCCCGTAAGTTTAGGCTTGACAGGCACTTTCAGTCGTCTGTAAAGTTTCAGCAGATGCTGAAACTGCTGGAGTCAGAGAAACATGTTGAAATCCGAGGAGGTGCGGCGACAGGTGGCTCAGCGACTTCGGGAGCTTCTCCCGAAAGCGAAGAGCTGGCAGGAGAGCGCCGACACCAAGATCGGTGGCCAGATCGCGGATTTGCTGGCGAAGTTCCAGCTGGCCGGCCAGGAGCACACGTTGGTCGTTGAGGTCAGCTCGCTGGGCCAGCCGAGGCAGATCCGAGCCTCCGTCACCCGGTTGAACGAGATCCGCCGTGAGTTGCCCGGGGCGCACCCGGTCGCGGCCGCCATCTACATCGGCCCGCAGAGCGCGCGAATCCTCAAGAGCAACAACCTCGGGTTCGTCGACCTCTCCGGCAACTGCTATCTCGCCTTCGAGAACGTGCTGATCGAGAAGGAGGGCAAGCGCAACGTCCGCCCTTCGACGCGGCCCCTCCGCTCGCTCTTCGCCCCGCGCGCGACCCGCGTCGTCCGCGTGCTCCTCATCGAGCCCGGCCGGGCGTGGCGGCTCGAGGAGCTGGGGAAGGCGGCGGCGGTCAGCCTCGGTCACTCGCACAACGTCGTCAAGCGGCTTGAGGAGCTCGCCTGGGCGGTGCGCGACGACGACCAGCGCATACGCTTGTCGAAGCCGGCCGACCTGCTCGAGGCGTGGTGCGAGTCGTACACGTATCGGGCGAACGAGATCACGTCGTACCTGGCCCCCGAGCGGGTCACGCGAAAGTTCATGGGTGAGGTCGCCCGCGTCGCGGCCGGAGAAGGGCGCCGGTACGCCTTCACGCTCAACGCGGGCGCCGCGCTCCTGGTGCCGAGTCTCCGGCTGCCAGCCGCGCACTGCTACCTCGAGGGCGATCCCGGGCCGGTCGCCCAGGCGCTCGGGTTGCGTCCGGCGGCCGAGACCGACGGAACGCTCCATTTCCTCGGGCCCTACGACCCGGGCGTGCTGCACGGCGCCTTCGAGAAGGGCGGGCTCAAAGTCGTGTGCCTGCCCCAGCTCTACGCCGACCTCGTGCACTACGAGCGCCGAGGGCCGGAGCAGGCCGAACATCTGCGGCGCGAGGTCATGGGCTACTAAGGCGATCGCGGAAGGAGGTGATTTGGTGAAGAAGAAAGCGGCGAAGAAGAAAAAGAAGAGCAAGTAGGGATCCGCGGCGGCAGTGAGTCTCTCCACGGAAGGAGGTGAGACGCTCGATGAAAAAGAAGGCAAAGAAGAAGAAGAAGTAGGGACGCTGTTCACGGTGGGGGGTGGCGGCCTCCCACCAGTTACCACTCGGGAGGGGGCAACGCCCCCTCCCGTTTGTGCTTAAATGACCTTCGTGACCTTGCCTGCCTTGAGGCAACGGGTGCACACGCGCACGCGTCGAACCCGTCCGGCGACCAGGGCGCGCATCGAGACGAGGTTGGGAAGCCAGCGCCGCTTCGTCAGCTTGTGCGCGTGGCTGATCGTATGACCGACGGAGGGACCCTTCCCGCACATATCGCACCGTTGCGCCATGAACGCTCCCTGGACTCGGATTCCCGAGGACTTGACCGACTGAAGTGTATAGCACGGTGGCGCCGTTGAGGCAAACCGACGCGCCGACCGGCGTCCAGATGGCGCTGCGGTTCGTCAAGGGCGTCGGCCCGCAGCGCGCGGGCCAGCTCGAGCGCAAGGGCCTGCGCACCGTCGAGGACGCGCTCTTCTTCGTACCCCTCCGCCACGAGGACCGTACGCAGCTCACGCCCCTCCGCGCCCTCGTACCGGGCCAGCCCGCGACGTGCTCCGGGGTCATCGTCGGCGTGAGTCCGCCGCCTCCCGGCCGCTTCCGGGTACCGTTCACCGTAATGCTGCGCGACGCGAGCGGCTACGCCACCGCCAGCTGGTTCGGCTGGCGTTACCTGGCGCGCGTCCTCAAGCGCGGCCAGCGGCTCGTCCTGCACGGGCGCGTCGGACGCTACAAGGGCGCGCTGGTCATCCAGCAGCCTGACTACGAGATCGTCGAGAACGACGAAGACGAGCGGCTGCACACGGGCCGTCTCGTGCCGGTCTACTCGCTCACCGAAGGGCTGCCCCAGCGCGCGCTCCGATCGCTCATGTGGCGGCTCGTCGACACGTTCGGCCCCGAAGTGCGGGAGGTGCTCCCCGAGGGGGTGCGCGGGCGGCGCGGTCTCGTCGGGCTGGCGCAAGCGGTGCGGGACACTCACTTCCCCGAGACGGACGGCGCGCTGGCGGCGGCGCGCCGCCGCCTCGCGTTCGACGAAGGCTTGCTTCTCCAGCTCGGGTTGGCGATCCTGCGCTCGCGGATCGCCCGCGAGCGCGGCGTCGCGATGAATCCGCGTGGCGACCTGGTCGCCCGGCTCCGCGCGACGTTGCCATGGAAGCTGACGGCCGCCCAGGAGCGCGTGTGGGAAGAGCTCCGGCGCGACATGGCCGCGCCGTACCCGATGCACCGGCTCCTCCAGGGGGACGTCGGCTCGGGGAAGACGGTCGTCGCCGCGCTCGGTGTCCTGACGGCGATCGAGGCCGGCTACCAGGCGGCGGTCATGGCGCCGACGGAGATCCTGGCCGAGCAGCACTTCATGACGTTCCGCCACCTCCTGGAGCCGCTCGGCGTGCCGATCGCACTGCTGAGCTCATCGCTCAAGCCGCGCGAGCGGGCGGCCCGCCGCGCGGCGCTCGCGGCGGGCGACACCGCGTGCGTCGTCGGCACCCACGCGCTCGTCCAGGAGGGCGTCGAGTTCCGCCGCCTCGGGCTCGTGGTGGTCGACGAGCAACACCGGTTCGGCGTCGAGCAGCGCGCGCGGCTCAGGAGCAAGGGTGAGCACCCCGACCTCCTGGTGATGACAGCGACGCCGATCCCGCGCACGCTCGCGCTCACCATCTACGGCGACCTGGACGTCTCCGTTCTCGACGAGCTGCCGCCGGGGCGCCGCCCGATCGTCACGGTGGCCCGCGCCGAGGGCAAGCGCCGCGAGATCTACAAGTTCCTGAAGGAGCAGGTCGCGGCGGGCCGCCAGATCTACGTCGTATATCCGCTGGTCGAGGAGTCCGAGGCGCTTGACCTCAGGGCGGCGACCGACATGGCATGCCACCTCGCCGAGGAGATTTTCCCCGACCTCACGGTCGGGCTGCTGCACGGGCGCCTGGGCTTTGAGGACAAGGACGCGATCATGCGGCGCTTCAAGGCGGGCGAGATCCATGTGCTCGTCGCCACGACAGTGATCGAGGTCGGCATCGACGTGCCCAACGCGTCGGTCATGCTGGTCGAGCACGCGGAGCGCTTCGGACTCTCGCAGCTCCACCAGCTCCGGGGGCGCGTCGGCCGCGGCGAGTGGAAGTCGTACTGCATCTTGCTCACCAGCGGCCGTCTCGGCGAGGAGGCCCAACAACGGATCGACGCGATGACGGCCACGAACGACGGCTTCCGGATCGCCGAGGTCGATCTGGAGCTGCGGGGCCCCGGCGAGTTTTTCGGGACGCGCCAGTCAGGACTTCCCGAGTTCCGCGCGGCGGAGCTGCTGCGCGACACGAGCCTGCTCGAGGAGGCGCGCCGGGAGGCGAACGGGATCGTTTCGCGCGACCCCGAGCTGGCCGATCCCGCTCACCGTGCGCTTCGCGCCGTGCTCCTCGCCCGTTGGCGGGGCAAGCTCGCGCTGGCGACCGCTGGCTAGCCCCATTTATGAACGCACCCTGCGCGAGGCGGACGGGTCCTGTCGCCGAGGGGCCGCGCCCACGCGATTCATGAATAGTCCCGCTCAGAGGGGGCCCCGAAGGGCGAAGCCCATCGGTCAGTCGCCCCCTCCGAGAAAATCATGCGGGTGATCGCGGGGGCGCTGAAGGGCCGGCGGCTCGTGACGCCGCGGGGCGCGGTGACGCGCCCGACGGCTGACCAGGTGCGGATCGCGCTGATGGACGCCCTGACGCCCTGGCTCCCCCACGCGCGCGTGCTCGATCTCTTCGCCGGCGCGGGGGCCGTCGGACTCGAGGCGCTCTCGCGCGACGCCGGCCACGCGACGTTCGTCGAGCGCGACGGACGCGCCGTGGCCGCGCTCGTCGAGAACGTCCGGACGCTGGGCGTCGAGTCCCGGGCACAGATCGTGCGCGGCGACGTCGAGCGCGAGCTCGGCCGGCTCGCCGCCGAGGGCCGGCAGTTCGAGATCGTCTTCCTCGACCCGCCGTACACCACAGACCTGGCGGGGCGGGTGCTCGACGCGCTTGGCTCGGGTGAGCTCACCACACCGGGAGGGCTCGTCATCGCGCAGCGTTTCACCAAGCGCCCGCCGGCCCGGGAATACGGCACCCTGCGAGCATTTCGGGACCGGCGATTCGGGGAGACGACCTTGACTTTCTTTCGAGCCGGAGGGTAGCCTACCGCCGTGGCCAAGCGCGCGGTCTACCCCGGCATGTTCGATCCCATGCACAACGGCCACGTCGATGTCATCCAGCGCAGCCTGCAGATTTTCGACGAGCTGATCGTCGCCGTGGTCGCCAACCCGTCGAAGCAGCCGCTCTTCTCGGTGAAGGAACGGCTCGAGATGATCGACGAGGCCACCTCGGAGCTCAGCAATTTCCGGATCGTCGCCTTCGACGGGCTCCTGATCGACCTCGTGGCGCGCGAGCGCGCCGATTGCATCGTGCGGGGGATCCGGGCCATATCGGACTTCGAGTACGAGTTTCAGATGGCGCTGATGAACCGGAAGCTCCGGAGCACCGTCGAGACGGTATTCCTGATGCCGCACGAGAAGTACACGTACATATCGTCGCGCCTGATCAAGGAAGTCGCCAGCTTCGGGACCTCGGTCACCGGGATGGTGCCGCCGATCGTCGACAAGCGGCTGGTCGAGAAGTACCCCCTCAAGTAACCCGGCGGTCCGCCGCCGAAGGAGCTGCCCACGTGCTGGCCGATCGCCTGAAGACGCTTGCCCCGTCGTCGACGCTCGCCGTGCAGGCGAAGGCTCGGGAGCTGCGGCGTCGTGGCATCGACGTGATCTCGTTCGGCGCCGGCGAGCCCGACTTCGACACCCCCGAGCGGATCAAGCAGGCCGCGATCCAGGCGATGCGGCGGGGCCAGACGAAATACACCGAGGTCGGGGGCGTGCCGGAGCTTCGGGCGGCGGTATGCGCTAAGTTCAAGCGCGACAACGGCCTCGCGTACGAGCCCGCCGACGTCCTGGTTTCGTGCGGCGCCAAGCATACGCTGTTCAACCTGGCCGTCGCGATGCTCAATCCGGGGGATGAGGTGCTCGTGCCGAGTCCGTTCTGGGTCTCGTATCCGGAGCAGACACGGCTGGTGGGCGCGGTGCCAGTCGCCGTCCCGACGTCGGAGACGACGGGGTTCGATCTGGACCCCGAGCGGTTACGCGCCGCGGTCACGCCGCGGACGAAGGTGATCATCCTCAACAGCCCGAACAACCCCACGGGCGCGGTGTTCTCGCCGGCGTCGCTCGCCGCCGTCGGGAAGCTCGCGCTCGAGCGGGACCTGTTCGTCGTCTCCGACGAGTGCTACGAGGCGCTGACGTTCGAGGGGCGGCACGCGTCGATCGCCGCCCTCGGCCCGGAGATCAAGGCGCGCACGCTCGTGGTGAACACGTGCTCGAAGGCTTACGCGATGACCGGCTGGCGGATCGGCTTCGCTGCGGGGCCGCGCGAGCTCATCGCCGCCATGACGGACATCCAGAGCCAGGTGACGTCGAACCCGTCGTCGATCGCCCAGTGGGCCGCCGTCGAGGCGCTCATCGGACCCCAGGACGAGGTCGCCAAGATGGCAGGCGAGTTCGATCGGCGGCGCCGTCTCATCGTGCAGGGGCTCAACGGGCTCCCCGGCGTCTCGTGCGTCATGCCGCGGGGCGCGTTCTACGTGTTCGCGAATGTGTCGCGGCTCTTCGGGCGGACGTGGAAGACCGCGGGCGGAACCACGACGGCCCTCAAGAGCTCCCTC
Source organism: Candidatus Rokuibacteriota bacterium (assembly GCA_003221655.1). Lineage (GTDB taxonomy): Bacteria > Methylomirabilota > Methylomirabilia > Rokubacteriales > CSP1-6 > AR31. The sequence goes on along the minus strand of QHSV01000246.1, from coordinate 5,052 downwards.
GACGTCACCGCTTTCCTCCTCGAAGAAGCCCGCGTCGCCGTGGTCCCGGGCCTCGACTTCGGCTCCGACGACCACGTGCGCCTCTCGTACGCGACGAGCGACGCGCTCATCACCGACGGACTGGCGCGGATGGCGGCGGCGCTCGGGCGGCTGGCGTGAGGCGCCCGGCGGGCGCGCGCCTTGACAGCCCGCGCGGCATTCACTACTAAGGAGACTCACCGATGAAGCTCGAAGGCTCCTACGATGTGAAGGCGCCCCGACAGAAGGTCTGGGAAGCATTCCTCGATCCCGAGACGCTCCGGCAGGCGATTCCCGGCTGCGAGAAACTCGAGCTGATCGGCAACGACGAGTACAAGGCCACGCTGAAGATCGGCGTGGCGGCGGTGAAGGGAACCTTCGAGGGCAAGGTGCGGCTCCTCGAAAAGAAGCCGCCCGAGTCCTATCGCCTGGCAGCCGAGGGCAGCGGCGGTCCCGGGTTCGTCCGTGCCGACACGCTGATCACGTTGACCGACGCCGACGGCGGCACGCGCGTCTCCTACAGCGCCGACGTCCAGATCGGGGGGCTCATCGCGGGCGTTGGGCAGCGGATGCTCGGCGGCGTCTCGAAGATGATGGCCGATCAGTTCTTCAACAAGATGAGCGACCTGCTGACGACCGCCTGACCGCCGGCCGATGGCCTCATCCATCAAGAGTCGCGCCTCGGCCGGCGGGGATTCTTCGGATCGCTCGCCTCGGGCCTGGGGCCCCCAGCCCCCGGGCGGCCCTGCGGCTCGCAGTGCGGCCCCGCGACGGCCTGCGGCGCGCACCACCCACTACCTCGAGCCGCGTCTGGAGCGCGCGCCCCGCCCCGAGATGACGCGGCTGCAGACACGGCGCCTGCGCGAGCAGGTGAGCCACGCCGCGACGCACAGCCCGTTCTATCGGCGCAAGCTCAAGGCGGCCGGGGTCAAGCCGGCCGCCGTTCGAACGCTCGACGATCTCCGAAAGCTTCCCTTCACGACGAAGGACGAGCTGAAGGAGAACCAGGCGGCGAAGCCGCCGTGGGGCGACCTCCTCGCCGTCCCCCTGGACGACGTTCTCCGCGTCCACATGACCTCGGCCACGACCGGTCGCCCGGTCGCTTTCCTCGACACGAAGGAGGACTGGTACGGCTTCTATCACTCTTACGCCCGTGCGCTCTACGCCTTCGGCGTGCGCAGGTCGGACGTGGTGATGGCGGCCTTCTCTTATGGCCCCTGGATCGGCTACTGGTCGGGCTTCTACGCGGCGCAGGACCTCGGGTGCCTCGTGTTTCCCGTCGGCGGCCTCTCCACGGACCAGCGGATCGACGCGCTGCTCAACTATCCCATCACGGTGCTGGGCTGCACGCCGTCGTACGCGCTCTTCCTCGGCGAGGCAGCCGCGAAGAAAGGCGTCGATCTGGCCAAGGACACGAAGATCCGGATCACGTGGCACACCGGCGAGCCCGGCGCGTCGATACCGGCCACCCGGGCGAAGATCGAGACGGCCTTCGGCGCGAAGGCCTACGACCTGCCCGGGCTCACCGAGATCGCGGCGTGGGGGTTCGAATGCGATTCGCGCTCCGGACTGACCCACGTCAACGAGGACTATTGCTATCCCGAGGTCCTCGACGACCAGGATCGGCCCGTCCGGCCGGGCGAGCGGGGCGAGTTGGTCTTCACGAGCCTCTATCGCAAGGCGATGCCGCTCCTTCGTTACCGCACGCGCGACGTCGTCCAGCTCGCCGGCCGCCGCTGCCCCTGCGGGCGCACGCTGGTCGCGTTCGAGGGCGGGGTGCTGGCGCGGCTCGACGACATGAAGAAGGTCCGCGGCGTGATCGTCTATCCGCGCCGCGTCGAAGAGCTGGTGCGGCCCCACGCCGACGTGGACGAGTTCCAGATCGTCTTCCGGCGCCGCGAGGGGCTCGACGACATCTTGATCCGCATCGATCCCTCGCCGGCCCTCTCGCCCGGCGAAAGGGACGGCCTTCGCGCGAAGCTGGCCGACGATCTGCGCACAGGGCTCGGCATCCGCGTCACCGTCGAAATCGGCGAGGCCGGGTCGCTCCCGCGCTGGGACCACAAGGCTCGGCGCGTCCGCGACGAGCGGACGGAGGTGCCGTTTTGAAGGCCGCGTTGTTCCGGGAGCACGGTGGCGCCGAGAAGATCCTCTACGAGGACTATCGCGACCCGGCGGTGACGCCTGCCGAGGTCCTGGTGCGCGTGAGGGCGTGTGCGCTCAACCACGTGGACATGCTGCTGCTGGACGGCCGCTTTCCGCCGCCCGAGGGACTGCCCCACGTCAACGGCTGCGAGGTGGCGGGCACGGTCGAGGCGACCGGCGCCGAGGTCGCGGGGCTCCAGCGCGGCCAGCGCGTCGTCGTCTTCCCCGGCTTCGCTTGCGGGCGCTGTGAGTATTGCCTGCGCGGCGAGCGGACCGTGTGCGTCCGCTACGGCTACCTCGGCGCGCACAAGGACGGCGGCTACGCCGAGCTCGTGAAGGTGCCGGCCGCAAACGTCCTGCCGCTCCCCGACGCGATCGCGTTCGAGGCGGGCGCCGCGGTGCCGCTCGCGATGCTCACTGCATGGCATGCGCTCGTCGCGCAGGCCGGGGTCAGGCCCGGCCAAACCGTGCTCGTGCAGGCGGCGGGCAGCGGGGTGGGGAGCGCGGCCATCCAGATCGCGCGCCTGTGTGGCGCTCGCGTGATCACCACGGTCGGCGCCGACGACAAGATCGAGTTCGCGAAGTCGCTCGGCGCCGAGCGTGTCGTGAACTACCGCACGCAGGACTTCGTCGAGGAGACCAAGACGTGGACGGGCAAGCGCGGCGTCGACGTCGCCGTCGAGCACATCGGCGGTGATACGTTCGAGCAATCCGTCTATGCCCTCACGCGGCTCGGCACGCTCGTCACAATCGGCTCCCATGACACGCACTGGGGGCGGCTCGACCTCCGCCACGTGTACTCCAAGAACCTCCGGATCCTCGGCACGAATCTCGGCTCGATCCTCGAGCTGCGGACGATCCTCGACCATGTAATCCAGGGACGACTCCGGCCGGTCATCGATCGCGCGTTCCCCCTCAAGGACGCCCGCGCCGCCGTGCAGCACGTGCTCGACCGGAAGAACAAGGGGAAGGTCCTCCTGGTCTCGTGACGCTCGGGGCGCTCCTCGCGCGCGCAGCGCGTCGCCGGCCCGAGGCCGAGACCCCGAAGACGGCCTCGGGCAAGATTCTGCGTCGCCTGCTGCGCGGCGGCCAATTCACGGAGGTGCGGCCATGAGCGAATTTCTCCGAGTCGAGCGCGCCGGCGCCGTGGCGACGATCTGGATCGACCGCCAGCCGAAGATGAACACGATGACCGTCGCCATGCGCAACGAGATCCCGGGGTTCTTCGCGGGGCTCGAGGCCGACGAGGGCGTGCGCGTGATCGTGATCCGCGGCGCCGGGGGCAAAGCGTTCAGCGCCGGCGGGGACGTGGCCGAATTCCTCACGCTGGCGCCCGCCGATCTCGAGCTGTGGGGCGACACCCTCACGGCCGCGGAGCGGTGCCGGAAGCCGGTGATCGCGGCCATCGACGGGTATACGATGGGGGCCGGTCTCGAGCTGGCCGTCGCGTGTGACTTCCGCGTCGCCACGCTCCGGTCCGAGTTCGCATTCCCGGAGGTGAGGCTGGGAATGATCCCCGGGAGCGGCGGCACGCAGCGCGCGCTGCGTCTGATGGGCATGACGCGCGGCAAGCTCTTCATGATGACCGGCCAGCGGATCTCGGCCGAGCGTGCGGAGGCGTGGGGGCTGATCACCCAGGCCGTGCCCAACGACACGCTCGATGAGGCGGTAGCCGCGCTGGCCGGCGAGCTCGCCGACCGTGCGCCGCTGGCGCTCCGCACGCTGAAGATGGTGCTGAACCGCGGCGCCGAGGCGCCGCTCGAGACGGCGCTCGAGCTCGAGCGCAAAGCGTACGCGTGGCTTCGCTCCACGCACGACTACGCGGAGGGCGTGACGGCCTTCCTCGAAAAGCGGCCGCCGAAGTACACAGGGAGGTAGCCCGTGGCTCGACCGTCGTTCGGCCTCATCCTCGCGAATCGCGCCGTCGTGCTCGGCGCCGTCAAGGTGTCCGATCTCGTCGATCTCACGGTGCAGGCGGAGCGCTCCGGCCTCTTCGATGCGGTGTGGGCCGGTGACAGCCTCCTTGCCAAGCCGCGCCTCGAGTCGGTGACATTGCTCTCCGCGCTGGCGGGGGTCACCACCAAGCTGCGTCTTGGCGTCGGATGCATGGCGACGTTCGTCCATCGCCATCCCGTCATGCTGGCTCACCAGTGGGCGAGCCTCGACGTGCTCTCGGGCGGCCGGACGTGGCTCGCGGTCTGCCTCGGCGGGCCCAGCGAGGCGAACGCGGCCCAGGCCGCGGAGCACAACGTCATGAGCATCCCCTCCGCTGAGCGGGTCGAACGCCTGGAGGAAGGGATCGCGGTGCTGCGGACACTGTTCGGCGGCAAGAACGTCTCGCACCAGGGACGGTTTTACGCCTTCGCTGGTGTGACGCTCGAGCCACGGCCCGTGCAGCAGCCGTGTCCCATCTGGATCGCGTCCAACCCGACGGGCCTCACGTGGAAAGGCGGCGCCTCCGCCTCCGCGGCGGTGGTCGAGCGGTCGTTCCGCCGCATCGCGCGCCACGCCGACGGCTGGATGACGAACAAGCTCTCGCCTGACGAGTTTCGGCAGCAATGGAGCCGCATCGCGGCGATGGCGCGCGAGGAGGGCCGCGACCCGGCGAAGCTCGGCAGCGCGCTCTACCACAACATCAACATCAACGAGGACCGGCAGAAGGGGCTCGAGGAGACGAAGGGGTTCCTGGACACCTACTACACGGCGAAGTTCTCGCGCGAGTTCGTCGAGCAGTGGACCATCGCGGGCGGGCCCAAGCAGTGCGCCGAGGAGCTGCGCGCGTACTTCGCCGCCGGCGTGGGGCACATGGCGCTGCGCCTCGCCTCCTGGGACCAGCAGGGGCAATTCAAGCGCTTCCTCGGCGAGGTGGCGCCGGCGCTCAGGAAGGAG
>QHSV01000302.1 GCA_003221655.1 Candidatus Rokuibacteriota bacterium | reverse complement strand
CCCGTACTCCCGCACCGCAATCTGCTTGTTCTTCGTGTGCAACACCTTCGTGATCGCCGCCGTCAGCGTCGTCTTGCCATGATCAATGTGCCCGATCGTCCCCACGTTCACGTGCGGCTTCGTCCGCTCGTACTTCGCCTTCGCCATGGTGTGGCCTCCGACTGGCTGGTCTAGCGGGACCCGGCGCGCGCCGGCGGCTTGCCGGCGACCTTGGCCATGATTTCTTCGGCGATCGCGGGCGGGACTTCCTCGTATCGCGCGAACTGCATCGTGTAGGTCGCACGCCCCTGCGTCATCGACCGCATCTCCGTCGCGTACCCGAACATCTGCCCCAACGGCACGGTGGCGCGAATGACCTGCGAGCTGCCGCGCGCTTCCATCGAGACGATGCGACCACGACGGCTGTTCAAGTCCCCGACGATCGCACCCATGTATTCCTCGGGCGTCACGACTTCGACGTCCATCACGGGCTCGAGCAGCACGGGCTTGGCCCGTCGGCAGGCTTCCTTGAAGCCCATCGACGCAGCGATCTTGAACGCCATCTCGGACGAATCGACGTCGTGGTACGAGCCGTCGGTGAGCCTGACCTTGATGTCCACGATCGGGTAGCCGGCGAGCACGCCCGTGTCGAGCGCCTCCCGGACACCCTTCTCGACGGCGGGAATGTACTCCCTCGGAATCGTGCCGCCGACGATCTTGTTCTCGAACTCGAAGCCCTTCGCCTCGTTCGGCTCGACCTCGAGGTAGACGTCACCGTACTGGCCGCGGCCGCCCGTCTGCCGCACGTAGCGTCCCTGCGCCGCGGCGGCCTTCCGGATCGTCTCGCGATACGCGACCTGGGGCTTGCCGACGTTGGCCTCGACCCTGAACTCGCGCAGGAGGCGGTCGACGATAATTTCCAGGTGGAGCTCGCCCATCCCGTGGATCAGCGTCTGGCCCGTCTCCTCGTCGCTGGTCACCCGGAACGTGGGGTCTTCCAGCGCGAGCCGCGACAGCGACACCCCGAGCTTCTCCTCGTCGGCGCGCGTCTTCGGCTCGATCGCGACCGCGATCACCGGCTCGGGGAAGGTCATGGACTCCAGCACGATCGGCCGGTCGGGATCACACAGCGTGTCGCCCGTGGTCGTGAGCTTGAGCCCGATGGCAGCCGCGATGTCACCGGCCGCGATCGCCTCGACCGCCTCCTCCTTGTTCGCGTGCATCCGGAGCAGCCGCCCGATACGCTCCTTCTTGTCCCTGGTCGAGTTGTAGACGCCGGAGCCCGCCTCGAGCGTGCCGGAGTACACGCGGAGGAAGACGAGCTGGCCGACGTGCTGATGGCTCATGATCTTGAACGCCAGCGCGGCGAACGGCGCGTCGTCGGCCGGCTTCCGCTCTTCGACCTCTTTGGTCTCGGGATTGACGCCCTGGACCGGCGGAATGTCCAGGGGCGAGGGCAGGTAGTCGATGACCGCGTCCAGCAGCGCCTGCACGCCCTTGTTCTTGAAGGACGCGCCGCAGAGGACCGGGAAGAGCTTCATGCTGATGGTGCCCTTGCGCACCGCGGCCTTCAGCTCGGCGGGCGTGATCGGCTCGCCGTGCACGTACTTCTCCATGAGGTGCTCGTCGACCTCGGCGAGCCCCTCGATCATCTTCTCCCGGTACTCCTTGACCTGCTCGCGCATGTCCGAGGGGATCTCGATCTGCGTGTACTCCTTGCCGAGCGTGTCGTCGTCGTCGTTCCACACGAGCCCAACCTGGTCGATCAGGTCGACGAGCCCCCGGTACTGGTCCTCGCGGCCGATCGGGATCTGCAGCGGCACCGGATGGGCACCGAGACGCTCCCGCACCATGTCAATGCACCGGTAGTAGTCGGCCCCCACGCGGTCCATCTTGTTGACGTAGACGATCCGCGGCACCCGGTACTTGTCGGCCTGGCGCCACACCGTCTCGGTCTGCGGTTCGACGCCCGAGACGGCGTCGAGGATCGCCACGGCGCCGTCCAGGACCCGGAGCGAGCGCTCGACCTCGACCGTAAAGTCGACGTGGCCGGGCGTGTCGATGATGTTGACGCGGCAATCCCGCCAGAAGCAGGTCGTCGCGGCCGACGTGATCGTGATGCCACGCTCCTGCTCCTGCACCATCCAGTCCATCGTCGCGGTGCCTTCGTGGACCTCACCGATCTTGTACGACCGTCCGGTGTAGTACAGGATCCGCTCAGTCGTCGTCGTCTTGCCCGCGTCGATGTGGGCCATGATCCCGATGTTGCGCGTCCTGTCCAGCGCGTACTGCCGTTCCACGTCCGCCCTCTGCTTTCCGGATTTCGTTACATGCGAAGAGGGGGGTCAGCCTGCGCCCCCCTCTCCATTTAGGTCTTCAGCTACCAGCGATAATGCGCGAACGCCTTGTTGGCCTCCGCCATCTTGTGCGTGTCTTCTCGCTTCTTCACGGCCGTGCCGCGATTGCTCGCCGCGTCGAGCAACTCGGCGGCCAGCTTGTCCGCCATGCTGCGCTCGGCGCGCCGGCGGGCGGCGCCGATGACCCACCGCATGGCGAGGGACGTGCGCCGGTCGGGACGCACTTCGACCGGCACCTGGTACGTGGAGCCGCCGACCCGCCGCGACTTGACCTCGACGGCCGGCTTCACGTTGTCGATCGCCGACTTAAACATCTTGAGGGCATCCTGCTTGCTCCGGTCCTCGACCGACCCCAGGGCGTCGTACATGATGCGCTCGGCCGTCGACTTCTTGCCGCGGATCATCATGATGTTGACGAACTTCGCCACCAGCCGGCTCCCGTACTTCGGATCGGGCAGCACGTCGCGCTTGGCCGCTCCCGCCCGTCGCATACCTTAGCCCGCGGCGCCCTTCGTCGCCTTGGCACCGTACTTCGAGCGGCTTTGTTTCCGGCCCGCCACGCCCGCGGTGTCGAGCGTGCCCCGGATGATGTGATAGCGGATCCCCGGGAGATCCTTTACACGGCCGCCCCGGATCATGACGATCGAGTGCTCCTGTAAGTTGTGCCCGACGCCCGGGATATAGGACGTCACCTCGAGCCCGTTCGTCAGCCGCACCCGCGCGACCTTGCGGAGCGCGGAGTTCGGCTTCTTGGGCGTCGTCGTGTAGACGCGGATGCAGACGCCCCGCTTCTGCGGACACGCCTGCATCGCGGGTGTCTTCGACTTCTTCCGCACCGCCTCGCGACCCTGACGGACCAACTGGTTGATGGTCGGCATGACTCTCCGCGCCCTTACGGCGACAAAACTCTCACCTTATAACCGAGACACCCTGTGGTGTCAACGCTTTAGCCGTCTACCCCGCCACCGCGACGGACTCGTCCGCCTCGCCCGACTCCGCGACCGGCGGCGTCAGCGAGAGCACGCTGTCGAGCGACTTCACGGCCTCACCGCCGGGCGTCAGCACCTCGACCCGCGTGTAGTTCGAGAGCCCGGTGCCCGCTGGGATCAGGCGGCCGACGATCACGTTCTCCTTCAGCCCGCGGAGGTCGTCGGTCTTGCCGGAAATCGCGGCCTCCGTCAGTACGCGGGTGGTCTCCTGGAACGAGGCCGCCGAAATGAAGCTGTCCGTCGAGAGCGACGCCTTCGTGATGCCGAGAAGCACCGGCTTGGCGGTCGCGGCACGCTTGCCCTGCGCCAGCACGCCGCTGTTCTCCTCCTGGAACACGAACTTGTCGACCAGTTCGCCGACGACGAACTCGGTGTCGCCGACCTCCTCGATGCGGACCCGTCGCAGCATCTGGCGGACGATGATCTCGATGTGCTTGTCGTTGATCGTCACGCCCTGCAAGCGATAGACCTCCTGCACCTCGTTGACGAGGTAGCGTTGCAGCTCGCGGTCGCCGAGCACCGCCAGATAGTCGTGCGGATTGGGCGACCCGTCCATAAGGGCCTCGCCCGCCTTGACACGGTCGCCCTCGTGAACGCTGATGTGCTTGCCGCGCGGGATCAGGTACTCCTTGGTCTCGCCGTTGTCGGCCCGGATCACGATCTTGCGCATGCCCTTGACGAACCCGCCCATCTCGACCCGGCCGTCGATCTCGGTGATGACCGCCTGCTCCTTCGGCTTGCGCGCCTCGAACAGCTCCGCGACGCGCGGCAGACCGCCCGTGATGTCCTTGGTCTTGGTCGTCTCGCGCGGGATCTTGGCGATGATGTCGGCGGCAAAGACCTCGGCGCCGTCCGGCACGGCGAGGTTCGCGCCCACCGGAAGCGCGTACCGGTGACGCTCGGTGGCCTCCGCAGTCGCCTGGCCCTCTCCGGCAGAGCGGATGATGATGCCGGGTTGCAGTCTGCCCTCCGGGTCCTCGATGACGACCTTGCGGGCGAGGCCCGTGACCTCGTCGAACTCCTCGCGCACGGTGACGCCCTCGAGGATGTCCTGGTACTCGACCCGACCCGTGAACTCGGTGAGGATCGGGTTGGTGAACGGATCCCACTCGACGAGCACGGTCCGCGCCTTGATCTTCTGGTCCGCCTTCACCTTGATCCTGGCGCCGTAGACGACCGGGTAACGCTCGCGCTCGCGGCCGCGGTCGTCGGCCACACCGATCTCGCCGTTGCGATTCGTCGCGACCAGATCGCCGTCGCGGTTCACCACGGTCCGTAGATTATGGTACTTCACGAGCCCCGCGCTCTTGGCCTCGTGCTTCGAGGCCTCCACCACGCGGCTCGCCGTGCCCCCGATGTGGAAGGTGCGCATCGTGAGCTGCGTGCCGGGCTCGCCGATCGACTGCGCGGCGATAATGCCGACCGCTTCGCCGAGCTCGGCCAACCGCCCGGTGCCCAGGTTGCGGCCGTAACACATGACGCAGATACCGCGCTTCGTGTCGCAGGTCAGCGTCGACCGGATGCGCACGCGCTCGAGTCCCGAATCCTCGATCTTCTGCGCCAGATCCTCGGTGATCTCCGTGTTCGCCTGGACGATGATCTCGCTCGACAGCGGATCGCGGATGTCCTCCGCCGCGACGCGCCCGAGAATACGGTCGCGCAGCGACTGGATGATGTCGCCGCCCTCGACCAGCGGTGTGGCATCGATGTACTTGACGGTGCCGCAGTCGTACTCGCTCACGATCACATCCTGGGAAACGTCCACGAGCCGGCGGGTCAGGTACCCCGAGTCCGCCGTCTTCAGGGCTGTATCGGCCAGGCCCTTTCGGGCACCGTGCGTGGACGTGAAGTACTCAAGAACCGTGAGGCCCTCCCGGAAGTTCGATGTGATCGGCGTCTCGATGATCTCGCCGCTCGGTTTCGCCATGAGCCCGCGCATCCCGGCCAGCTGGCGGATCTGCTGCTTGCTCCCTCGCGCGCCCGAGTCGGCCATCATGTAGATCGGATTGAATTCGCCGCCCTGCTCGCCGCCCTCCAGCTCGCGGAACATCTCCTCCGCAATGAGCTCAGTGACGTGCGCCCAGATGTCGACCACCTTGTTGTACCGCTCGCCGTTCGTGATCACCCCGTCCTGGTACTGTTGCTCCACCTCGTTGACCTGCTCGCGCGCCGACGCGATCTGGCGCTCCTTCGACGACGGGATGTGCATGTCGTCGATGCCGATGGAGAGCCCCGAGAGCGTCGCGTAGCGGAACCCGAGGTCCTTCAGCTCGTCGAGGAACTGCACCGTCGACTCGTTGCCGAGGAGGTTGTAGCACCGGCCGACGAGCGACGTGACCTCCTTCTTCTTGAGCTCCTGGTTGACGAACCGCAGCGGCGCGGGCACGATCTCGTTCAGCAGGGTGCGCCCGACCGTCGTCTCGAGGATCTCGCTGTTCCAGCGCAGGCGGATGCGCGCCTGCAGGTCGACGTCCTCGTTGTCGTAGGCGATCCGCACCTCTTCGGAGTCCGCGAAGAGGCGCCCTTCACCCCTGACGGGGCGCTCCGGCGTGCTCGGGCGCTCTTTAGTCAGGTAGTAGATGCCGAGGACCATGTCCTGGGTCGGCACCGCCAGCGGCGCGCCGTTCGCCGGGGACAGGATGTTGTTCGCCGACAGCATCAGCACCTGGGCCTCGAGTTGCGCTTCCATCGAGAGCGGGATGTGCACCGCCATCTGGTCACCGTCAAAATCCGCGTTGAAGGCCGTACAGACCAATGGATGGATCTCGATGGCCTTCCCTTCGACCAGAATGGGTTCGAACGCCTGAATGCCAAGGCGATGGAGGGTCGGAGCACGATTCAGAAGCACCGGGTGCTCCCGGATGACCTCTTCCAGGATGTCCCACACCTCGGGACGCTCTTTCTCGATGAACTTCTTGGCCGCCTTGATCGACGACGCGATGCCGCGCTCTTCCAGCTTGCGAAGGATGAAGGGCTTGAAGAGCTCGAGGGCCATCTTCTTGGGGAGGCCGCACTGGTGCAGCTTGAGGTACGGCCCGACGACGATGACGGAGCGGCCCGAGTAGTCCACGCGCTTGCCGAGGAGGTTCTGGCGGAAACGGCCTTGCTTGCCCTTCAGCGTGTCGGACAGCGATTTGAGGGGACGATTGTTGGGACCCGTAATGACTCGCCCCCGGCGGCCATTGTCGAACAGCGCGTCAACCGCTTCCTGCAGCATCCGCTTCTCGTTGCGGATGATGATCTCGGGCGCTTTCAGATCCATCAACCGCTTCAGCCGGTTGTTCCGGTTGATGACCCGGCGATACAGGTCGTTCAGATCCGACGTGGCGAACCGGCCCCCGTCGAGGGGCACCAGCGGACGGAGCTCCGGTGGGATGACCGGCACGACCTCGAGGATCATCCAGTCTGGCTGGTTGCCGGACTTCAGGAACGCCTCGATCACTTTGAGGCGCTTCACGATCTTCTTCCGTTTCTGGACGGAGGTCTCGCCGAGCATCTGGGCCCGGAGGTCGCGCGCCAGCGAGTCGAGGTCCATGTCGCGCAGGAGCTCGCGGATCGCCTCCGCGCCCATGCCGACCTTCAGGGCTTCGGGGCCGTGCTCCTCGTGGAGCTTGCGCGCCTTGTCGACCGCCATCAGGTCCTTCTTCTTGACGCCCTGGAGGCGGGTGTCGAGGACGACGTGCTCCTCGAAATAGAGGATCTTCTCCAGCTCGCGCAGCGACATGTCCAGGAGCTGGCCGATCCGGCTCGGCAGCCCCTTGAAGAACCAGACGTGGGAGACGGGCGACGCCAGCTCGATGTGACCCATTCGCTCGCGCCGCACGCGCGCCCGGGTCACCTCGACCCCGCACTTGTCGCAGACCACGCCGGCAAACTTCATCCGCTTGTATTTGCCGCACGCGCACTCGTAATCCTTGGTCGGACCGAAGATTCGAGCACAGAAGAGACCATCCCGCTCGGGCTTGAACGTCCGATAGTTGATCGTCTCCGGTTTCTTGACCTCTCCATGCGACCAGTCGCGGATCTTCTGCGGCGCGGCCAGCTTGATCCGGATCGCGTCAAACGTGATGGGCTTCGCATGCCGATCGAGGATGCCCCACAGGTCCTTGGTTGGCTTGTCCTCTCTGATCAGGCTGCCGAAGGGCCGATCCGTCAACATTCACACTCTCCTTTGGGAAGCCTTCTCCCGTCCTAGGAAGCCTTCTTCCCGTCCTTCGTCACCAGCTCGACGTCGAGCGCCAGGCTCTGGAGCTCCTTCACGAGCACGTTGAACGACTCCGGGGTGCCGGGCTCGAGGAAGTTTTCACCCTTCACGATCGCCTCGTAGATGCGGTTACGGCCCTCCACGTCGTCGGACTTGACGGTCAGCATCTCCTGGAGCGTATACGCCGCGCCGTAGGCCTCGAGCGCCCACACTTCCATTTCGCCGAACCGCTGGCCGCCGAACTGAGCCTTGCCACCCAGGGGCTGCTGCGTCACCAGCGAGTAGGGACCGATCGAGCGCGCATGCATCTTGTCGTCCACGAGGTGGGCCAGCTTCAAGATGTAGATCTGGCCGACCGTGACCTCTTGATGGAATCGCCGGCCGTTGCGCCCGTCGTAAAGCACGGTCTTGCCAGAGGTCGGCAGGCCGGCCTGCTTGAGATGCTCTTTGATCTCCTCTTCGGTGGCGCCGTCGAAGACGGGGCTCGCCACCCACAGCCCGAGCGCGCGCGCGGCCCATCCGAGATGCGTCTCGAGGATCTGGCCGACGTTCATGCGCGACGGCACACCGAGCGGGTTCAGCACGATCTCGACGGGGGTGCCGTCCGGCAGGTACGGCATGTCCTCTTCGGGGAGGACCTTGGAGACGACGCCCTTGTTCCCGTGGCGACCTGCCATCTTGTCGCCGACCGACAGCTTGCGCTTGACCGCCACGTACACCTTGACCATCTTGATGACGCCCGGCGGCAAGTCATCGCCGCGGCGCAGCCGGGACTTCCGCTCCTCGAACATCCCGTCGTAGACCCCGATCTGCTCGTCCGCCAGGTCCTCGATGCGCTTGATAGTCTGCGCGAGGTTCTCGTCCTCCTTGACCTTGATCTTCTTCAGCTCGTTCCACGAGAAGTTATCCAGGTCATCGCGCTCGATCCGGTCCCCCTTCTTGGTGAGCCGCTTCAGCTTGTTGGTCGGATCGACGAGGTCCTGGAACGAGGTCTTGCCGACCAGGAGGTTCTTCAGTTTCTGATCGCGCTCCATCTCGACCATCGCGATCTCGTCCTGATAGTCCTTCTCGAGACGCGCGATCTCTTCCTCCTCGATCGACTTCGCCCGCTCGTCCTTGTCGATCCCGCGGCGCGAGAACACCTTCACGTCGACCACCGTGCCCTCGATACCGGGCGGCACGGTCAGCGACGTGTCGCGGACGTCGCCGGCCTTTTCACCGAAGATCGCCCGCAGCAGCTTCTCTTCGGGCGTCAGCTGCGTCTCGCCCTTTGGAGTGATCTTGCCCACCAAGATATCTCCGGGCTTGACCTTGGCGCCGATACGGACGATGCCGGACTCGTCGAGGTCCTTGAGCGCCTCCTCGGAGACGTTGGGGATGTCGCGGGTCACTTCCTCCTTGCCGAGCTTCGTGTCCCGCGCCTGGATCTCGAACTCCTCGATGTGGATCGACGTGAACCGGTCGTCCTTCACGAGCCGTTCGGAGACCAGGATCGCGTCCTCGAAGTTGTAGCCGCCCCACGGCATGAAGGCGACGAGCACGTTGCGCCCGAGCGCGAGCTCGCCCTGGTCCGTGCCCGGCCCGTCCGCGATGATGTCACCGACCTGGACGCGCTGCCCCTTCCGCACGATGGGCTTCTGGTTCAGGCACGTGTTCTGATTGGAGCGCCGGTATTTGGTCAGGTTGAAGATGTCCAGCGGCAGGTCCTGTACCGGGTCGGGCTTCTTCGACCGCCCCTCGGCGCGCACCACGACGCGGTCGGCCGCGACGTACTCGACGACACCCGGCCGCTTGGCGACGATGACGGCGCCCGAGTCACGCGCCACGACGTGCTCCATCCCGGTGCCGACCAGCGGCGCCTCGGGCTGGAGCAGGGGCACTGCCTGGCGCTGCATATTCGAGCCCATGAGGGCCCGGTTCGCGTCGTCGTTCTCGAGGAATGGAATCAGTGAGGCGGCAACCGAGACGAGCTGCTTCGGGGAAACGTCCATGTAGTGCAGCTCTTCCGGCAGCACCATGCGGAATTCGCCGCTTTTGCGCGCCGAGACCCGCTCCTGGACGAAGCGGCCGCTCCGGTCCATCTCGGCGTTGGCCTGGGCGATGACGAACTTCTCCTCTTTGAGCGCGGTCAGGAAGTCGATGTCGTCGGTGACGCGACCGTTCGCGACCTTCCGGTACGGCGTCTCGATGAACCCGAACTCGTTGGTTCGCGCGTACGTGGACAGCGACGAGATCAGGCCGATGTTCGGCCCTTCCGGCGTCTCGATGGGGCAGATCCGGCCGTAGTGGGTGGGATGGACGTCCCGCACCTCGAAGCCCGCCCGCTCGCGACTGAGACCACGCGGGCCGAGCGCCGAGAGCCGCCGTTTGTGGGTCAGCTCGGCGAGGGGGTTCGTCTGATCCATGAACTGTGACAGCTGAGACGAGCCGAAGAATTCCTTGACCACCGCGGAGACCGGCTTCGCATTGATCAAGTCATGGGGCATGAGATTCGTGATGTCGGAGATCGACATCCGTTCCTTGACCGCCCGCTCCATCCGGGTCAGACCCACCCGGAACTGGTTCTCCAGCAGCTCGCCGACCGACCGCACCCGCCGGTTGCCGAGGTGATCGATGTCGTCGGTCGCTTTCGTCCCCAGCCGCACCAGCAGCAGGTGCCGGATGACCGAGACGATATCTTCGCTCCGGATCGTCTTGACGTTGGCCGGCGCCTCCATGCCGAGCTTCTCGTTGATCATGAAGCGGCCCACCCGGGCCAGATCGTAACGTCGCGGATCCATGAACATGCCGCGGAACAGGGCGCGCGCCGACTCCACGGTCGGCGGATCGCCGGGACGGAGGCGACGATAGATCTCCACGAGCGCCTCGTCGGGGTTCTTGAAGTGGTCCCGCGCCAGGGTCTCGTAGATCGACTGGTCGATCTTGCCCGGGCTCAGCACGAGCAGCTTGAAGGGCGCCACTCGCCGGCTCATCACCTGCGACAGTACCGTCGACGTGATCTCGGCGTTGGTCTGCACCAGCACCTCGCCGCTCTCAGTGTCGACGATACGGGATGCGGTCCGGCGCCCGACGAGCGACTCGGCGCGGACGGGAATCTTCTCGACGTTGGCTTCGCGCAGCTTC
>QHSV01000245.1 GCA_003221655.1 Candidatus Rokuibacteriota bacterium | reverse complement strand
CGTCATCCGACGCGGTGACACGAAGGTCGTCGAGGATCTGCTGGCGGCGCACCCGGCCCTCGCGAACGCCAGAGATGAAAAGGGCAACTCGCCCGTCCTCATGGCGACGTACGCCGGCAAGCAGACATCGTCCGCCTGCTCCTCGATCGCGGCGCTCGCCCGAACTTCTTCGAAGCTTGCGCGCTCGGGCTCGATGCGGACGTGCGGCGACAGCTCCGGGACGATCCGGGAGCCGTGCGACAGTGGGCCCACGACGGCTGGACGCCCCTTCATCTCGCAGCGTACTTCGGCCACCGGGAGACCGCGGAAGCGCTGCTCGACGCCGGAGCGGACGTGCTCGCGGTTGCGCGCAACGGCGAAGGCAACCTGGCGATCAACGCCGCCGCCGCCGGGTCGCGCCCAGATCGGCGCCCCGACATCATCCGGCTTCTCATCGCCCGCGGTTGTCCGGTCGACGGCCGCGGCTCCGCGAGTGGCCATACGCCGCTGCACGAGGCCGCTTTCAACGGAGACCTCGCCCTCGTTCGACTTCTCCTGGACAGCGGGGCCGATCGATCGGTACGGACAGGCGACGGGCAGACGGCCCTGGAGATCGCCGGCACGCAAGGACGGCACGAGGTCGCGCGCCTGCTGAGCGGGTAAACGGACTCAGAAGCCGGGACATCATGGCGTACGCACACCCGACGCCTTCGGCGAGAGCTTCGCGGACGCCGCCGCCAGACCGATGTCGTACTGGGACGACCTGACGCGTTCGGTGACCGAACGATGATCCTCGACGAAGGCGCTGTCCGCGCTCTGCTGCGCATGGAGGACTTGATCCCCGTCATGGCGAGCGCGCTGGCCGATCTTTCGAGCGGCACAGTCGTCCAGCCCCTGCGCGTGATGGTGCCGATCGCCGACCACGGAGGCTTCCTGGGGCTGATGCCGGCCTACGGCGGCGCGCTCGGCGCAAAGCTGGTCACGTTCTACCCGAACAATCAGGGCGTCCCTACGCACCACGCCGTGATCGTCCTCTTCCGTCCCGAGACGGGCGAGCCGCTCGTCACTATGGACGGCCGGCTCATCACCGAGATGCGCACCGCGGCGGTCTCGGCGGTCGCCACCAAGTGCCTGGCGCGCCCGGAGGCGTCGGTGCTCGGGATGCTCGGCGCCGGCGTTCAGGCGCGGAGCCACCTGGAGGCGCTGCGTCTCGTCCGCACGTTCCGTGAGATCCGCGTGTGGAGCCCGCGGAACGCCCGTGCCTTCGCCAAGGAGTTCGGGATCCGCGCGGTGGCATCGGCGGCGGAGGCCGTGCGCGGCGCCGACGTGGTCGTCGTAGCAACGACGTCGCAGACACCGGTGCTGTTGGGCGAATGGCTGTCGGCGGGAACCCACATCAACGCGGTGGGAGCCCCGCGTCCGACCTGGCGAGAGCTGGACGACGCGGTGCTTCGGACGGCCCGCATCTACGTCGAGTCACGAGAGGCGGCGACGCGCGAGTCCGGGGACGTCATCGCCGCGGGCCAGGTTTACGCGGAGATCGGCGAAGTGGTGACGGGAGCGAAGCGCGGCCGCGAGTCGGCCGGCGAGATCACCCTGTTCAAATCGGTCGGCGTCGCAATCGAAGACGTCGCTACCGCGGAGCTCGTCTACCGAAAGGCTCTGAGAGCCTAGCGCAGCGTCTGCTGCGGGAGATCCAGGACCTTCTCGGCGAGTGTCGTCAGCATCCGCCAGGCGGGCTCGTGATGGCGTGTCGCTTCCGGATCGTCAATAGAACTGTCCAGCAGCACGTACTCGGCGCCGAGCGATTCCAGCGCCTCGAGGTCTTTCCGCACCCGATCAAGGGTTCCCTGCCCTGCCAGCCGCTGATCGTCGGCCGGCGGGGAGTCCGTCAGCTGCAGCCTGATGCGCGGGCAGAGAGCCGGAGCCCGCTTGCGCTCCGCGGCGGCGATTGCCTTGAGTCTCGGCAGCCCGGTGTCCCTCAACCAGTCCATGCGGACCCGGTTCGGGTGCCAGGCGTCGCCGTAGAGCGCCGCCCGGCGCAGCGCCGCATCGCTCGAGCCGCCGACCCAGATGGGTGGGTGTGGTGAGCGCAGCGGGCGCGGCCCGGTATGCACGTCCTTGAACGAGATGAACGGCCCGGCGTACGACGCCACGTCGGTGGTCCAGAGAGTCTTGATCGCGGCCAGGTAGTCGTTCGAGATCGCGCCGCGGCGCTCGAACGGCACACCGAGCGCCTCGAACTCCTGCTTCGCCCACCCCACGCCTACCCCGAAGATGAGGCGTCCGCCGCTCAGTCGGTCCACGGTCGCGGCCATGCGCGCGGTCTGGACCGGGTGGCGGTACGGGAGGATGATGACGGTGGTTCCCAGCTCGACCCGGCGCGTAACGGACGCGAGCCACCCGAGCGTCGTGAACGGGTCGTAGATCGGCGCGGGATACTTGGCCGCGACGTCGGGCGTGGGCGCGACGTGGTCCGAGATCATCACCAGGTGGTAGCCGAGAGCTTCGACGAGCGTCGCCCAGCGCGCGAGCGAGTCCGGACTCACCCCCGGCCCCCAGTTCAATAGATTGACGCCGACCTTCATCGTCAGCCGACGGCGGGGCGATGCTGCGCCCACGGGCGCGCGGCCTCGAACGCCGCCGACGCGCGCAGCACGGTGACGTCGTCGAACCGGCGGCCGATGATCTGCAGCCCGACCGGGAGCCCCGCCTTCGTGAAGCCGCATGGGACCGTTGCCGCCGGCTGGCCCGTCATGTTGAAGATGTAGGTGAACACGCTCGCCGCATCTCGGCCGACCGGCACTCCTCCGATCTCGGCCGGATAGAACTCGCCGATGCGGAGCGGCGGGCAGGCGACCGTCGGCGTGAGCAGCAGGTCGTACCGTTCGAAGAATGCGCGCGCGTGCTGCCACCAGGCGAGCCGATCGAACCACGCCTGGACATACTTCGTCGGCGGGAGCTTCGCCGCCTCCTCGACGATCGGGAGCAGGCCGGGATCGATCTGATCGCGCCGATCGAGATAGGGCGCGAGCCGGGCGCCGATACCGCCGAGGAAGATCGTTCGCCAGCAGTCGTAAGGTGACGGCCACGTCGGGTTCACGCTCTCGACACGGCAACCGAGCTCCCGGAAAGCGCGTGCGGCCTTCGCGGTCGTCTCCCGCACCTCCGGATCCACGGCGGGTGCGATGCCGAGCGTGTCGCTCCACGCGACGCGCAGGCCCTTGAGGTTTCCTTTGAGCGCCTTGACGTAATCCACGCCCGCCGGCGGCAGCGAGTACTGATCGCGCTCGTCGGGCCCGGCGCAGACGTTCATCATCAGCGCCGCGTCCTTCACGGTCCGCGTCATCGGGCCGGCGTGTGAGAGGCTCCACGCCGCGCTGGACGGATAGACGGGAATCCGTCCCCAGGAGGCCTTGAGGCCGAAGATCCCGCACCAGGCGGCGGGCTTGCGGATCGATCCGCCGCCGTCGGTGCCGATGGCGAGAGGCGCCAGGCCCGCGGCGACGGCGGCGCCCGCGCCGCCGGAGGAGCCGCCGGGCGTGTGGGCGAGGCTCCAGGGATTTCGCGTGACGCCAAAGAGGAGATTGTCGGTCACGCCGACCCAACCGAGCGTCGGCGTATTGGTCTTGCCCAGCATGATGCCGCCGGCCGTCTTGAGGCGCTCGACCGACGGCGCGTCCTCGGTCGGCACGTTGTCGCGGTAGAGAGGCGTGCCGAAGGTGGTTCGGACACCTTTGGTGATGATCAGGTCCTTCACCGAGAACGGGACACCGTGCAGGGGGCCGAGCCGGGCGCCCCGACGCATGACGGCTCGCTCCGCCGCTTTCGCAGCCTGGCGTGCCCGCTCGGCGTCGAGGGTCACATAGGCGTTCAGCTCCTTCAGCGTGTCGATCCGTGAGAGCACCGCGTCCACCACCTCGACGGGCGACACCTTCTTCTTCGCGATCGCGATGGCGAGCTCGGACGCGGGCATCCAGCAGAGGTCAGCGTGTTGGATGTTTTTGAACCTCTACGCCGAGGAGGTACGATCTCGTCGAGCAGCGCCCGCATCGACTTGAGATCGACCCCGGCGTCCTCGAGGAGCCCCTCGAAGTTCGCGGGCCCCGTGAATCGCGCGGCTGGCTTCCGCAGATGCGACTTCCAATCCTTGAGTACCTCCTGCACCTGATCGCGCACCTCAGCATAGTCGAAGGCCTTCCCGGACACCATGAGCAACTTCCCCTCGGCGTGTTCGAGCCGAGCCTTCCGATCCCGAATACCCGCGTGCACCTCATCGAGTGAGCCGCCCTTCGCGGCCAGGTCGACCAACCGCGCGATCTCGGCCTTGAGCTTGTCGACCTCGCCCTGCACCGATGAGGCGTCCATCTTGCCCTGGCGTTTCAGCTCGACGGCTTGATCGCGGAGCTGCTTGAGTTTGTCGACGATCACCGTGGCCTGGAGCGCGTCCTCGCGCTCGGCCAGGATGGCTTGTTCGGCCTTGGCCATGGCAACCGCCGAGGTGCGACCTTGCAGTCGCTGGAGCTCATGGTGAACATATGTTCACATAGTGTACATATGTGCTACAATCCCGGTATGATCCGCGCCGAGCCCGCCGACGCCGACCTCCTCGTCCGCGCGAGCCGTCTCTACTACCTCGAGGAGCGGGGTCAGGCGGAGATCGCCAGGCTTCTCTGTATCTCGCGCCCCGGCGTGAGCCGGCTCCTCAAGCGGGCGCGAGTAGCGAGGATCGTCGAGATCCGCGTCCGCGAGACCGCCGGGGACGCGGACTGGAGCGATCTCGAGCGCCGGCTTGGCGTCAAGGAGCTGCAGGTCGCGCCCGAAGCCGGCGTGGAGGCGGTCGGGGCGCTCGGGGCGCGGTTCCTGGAGCGCACGGTGCGGCGCGGCGACGTGATCGGGCTCACCGCCGGCACGACGCTTTCGGCGTTCGTGCAGTCCGTCAAGCCCACGCGGCCCCTCGACCTCGAGATCGTCCCGCTCGTGGGGGCGCTCTGGGACACCGGCGAGGACTTCGACGGCTCGTTCCTGTGCCAGGAGCTGCGGCGCCGCACGGGCGGGACGCACCGGGTGCTGAGCGTGCCAGCCGTGGTCCGCGACGAGAGGTTGATGCGCTCACTTCGGCTCGAGCCGAGGGTGCAGAGCGTGGTCGAGCGGTACGGCGCGGTGCGCTGCGCGTTCCTGGGAATCGGCGTGGTCTCGGCGGCCCACCCCGTCGCCGTCGCGGCGAGGACGGCGGCGAGAGGGCGTGCCGGCGCGCGGCCGGCCAGGATCCTGCCGCGCGGCGCGATCGCGAGCGTTGGCTGCCTCTTCTTCGACGCCGAGGGGCGGCGGTGCGCATCGCCGCTCGACCGCCGCACGATCGGCATCTCTCACGACCAGCTGAAGGCCGTGCCTCTTCGCGTGGGACTCGCGGCGGGAACGAAGAAGCTCGATGCGACCCTGGCCCTCGTGCGCGGCCGGATGCTCGACGTCCTGATCGTCGACGCCCCGCTCGCGCGAAGCTTGCTCGAGGTGACGAGCCAGAGATGACCATGCCCGCAGAGCTCTTTCCGTGGGCACCGGGGCGCGAAGGCTACTACGGGGACTTCGGTGGCGCGTTCGTGCCCGAGATGCTCCACGAGACCCTCGCGGAGCTGCGCGCGGCCTTCGACAATGCGCGGCGCGACCCAGCGTTCTGGAAGTCCTACGTCGAGGTGATGTCGACTTACGCGGGCCGCCCGACGCCCGTGACGTACTGCGACAATCTGACGCGGAGGTTCGGTGGCGCGCGGATCTACGTCAAGCGCGAGGACCTGAATCATACCGGCGCGCACAAGGCGAACAACGTCATGGGCCAGGGCCTGCTCGTGCAGCGCATGGGGAAACCGCGCGTGATCGCGGAGACCGGCGCCGGGCAGCACGGCGTGGCCACGGCGACGATGGCGGCGCGGCTCGGGCTCGCGTGCACGATCTACATGGGCGAGGAGGACATCGCCCGCCAGCGGCCGAACGTCTTCTGGATGGAGCAGCTCGGCGCCGACGTGGTCGCCGTCACCGACGGCACGCGGACGCTGAAGGACGCGATCAACGCGTGCCTCCGCGACTGGGCGGAGTCGATGGCCGACACGCACTACGTCCTGGGAACCGTGTGCGGCCCGCACCCGTTCCCGCAGATGGTGACGTACTTCCAGTCGATCATCGGCCACGAGGCGCGCACGCAGATGCTCGACGCGACGGGCGAGCTCCCGCGCCGGGTTTACGCGTGCGTGGGAGGCGGCTCGAACGCGTCCGGCGTCTTCGCGGGATTCCTCGACGACCTCTCGGTCGAGCTCGTCGGCGTGGAAGCGGGCGGCAAGGGGATCGACTCGGGCAAGCACACGGCGCGCCTCGCCGGCGGCAAGGGCCGACCCGGTGTCGCGCAGGGCTACAAGAGTGTCTTCCTCCAGAACGAGGAAGGCCTCATGCAGGATACGTACTCGGTGGCGGCGGGCCTCGACTACATCGGCATCGGCCCGATGCTGGCCGACCTGCACCAGCGAGGGCGAGTCCGCTTCGAGTCGGCGACCGACTCGGAGGTCGTCGAGGCCCTGCGCCTCACGATGCGGAGCGAGGGGCTCATCCCGGCCCTCGAGAGCGCCCACGCGTTCGTCGCGGCGTTCAGGGAGGCGCCGAGCCTCTCGAGCGCCGACGCGGTCCTCGTCAATCAGTCCGGCCGCGGCGATAAGGATATCTTCACCGTCGCCGACGCGCTCGGCGATGAAGGCTGGAAGGATTTCATCCGGCGAAAGGCCGCGAGCTACGAGCGATGACCGGCGCTCGGACGGCGGGCCTCGAGAGCCACGTGCGCGAGCGGCTGGCGAAGAAGCCGCTCCTGCTCATGGCGCACGTGGTGGTCGGCTATCCGTCCCTCGACGCCAACTGGGCGATGCTCGAGGCGATGGACGGAGCGGGGGTGGACCTGGTCGAGCTGCAGCTGCCTTTCACCGAGCCCATCGCCGACGGCCCGTCCTTCGTGAAGGCGAATCACGACGCGATCCAGGCGGGGACGGCGTGGCGCGCATACTTCGATCTCACGGCGCGCGCCGCGACGCGGTTCAGCTTCCCGATCCTCTTCATGGGCTACTACAACAGCGTCTTCCGCATGGGGGCGGAGCGCTTCTGCGCGAGGCTGTCCGAGGCAGGCATGAGCGGGTTCATCCTCGCGGACCTACCTCCGGAGGAAGCGGCTGAGCTCAACGCGATGGCCCGCGGGCGCGAGCTCGACCCGATCCTTCTCATGACCCCGACGAACTCGCCGGCCCGCCTGGCCGAGATCGGCCGGCAAGCGTCGGGCTTCGTCTACTGCACCGCGCGAAAGGGCGTGACCGGGCGGAAGACCGACCTCTCGCAGGGCGTGGCAGCGTTCCTGGAGAGATGCCGCACGGCGACGTCGCTGCCGCTCGGGCTCGGGTTCGGGATCAAGACGGCCGCCGACGTGCGAGAGGTGCGCGGCCTGGCCAACATCGCCATCGTCGGCACGGCGTGTCTCGAGGTGTGGGAGGAGCGCGGTGCGGACGGCTATCGGCAGTTCCTGAAGACCCTCGCGGCGGAGACCGTTTGACGGCGGTTTCGATACACTTCCCCAAGTCCTCGTGGCCCGAGAGCCGCATCAGCTCTGTCTGGCGCGGCTCGCTGCTTCGCGGCTTCGAGCTTGCGCTGGACGTTGCGGGCGTCCCTGGAGATGAAAAAGGCGGGGAACGATCCCCCCGCCTTTCTGTGGTGCCTGTTACCGTGGCCCCGGGGCTACGCGATCACCCCCGCGATCTCAGTGCAAAAAGACCCAAGACGGGTCGCTGTCATTCATGGTGCCGGCTATTGTATGCTGCCTTCCCATGGCGGCGGCGTCTTTCGGAATCTTCGACCAGGTGGATCGTTCGGACGAGCCGCTCGGCGTGCGCGGCAAGACTGCGGCGATCCGGCTCATGGCGGAGCTGGCGCTCTAGCGGTGTGCGAGGGCGAGCGTCAATACGAGAAC
The DNA here is from genome assembly GCA_003221655.1 of Candidatus Rokuibacteriota bacterium. GTDB lineage: Bacteria > Methylomirabilota > Methylomirabilia > Rokubacteriales > CSP1-6 > AR31. The sequence goes on along the minus strand of QHSV01000245.1, from coordinate 9,981 downwards.
CGTGTGATCGACGCGCCGCTGGACCGCTACCGGGACGTGGTCCGACCCGAGTGGATCGACAACAACCGGCACATGAACGTCGGCTATTACCTCGTCGTCTTCGACTTCGCGACCGACGAGTTCTTCCGCTGGGTCGGCCTCGACGAGGCGCACCGCCGCGAGCGGCAGGTGACCACCTTTTGCCTCGAGGCCCACGTCACCTATCACCGCGAGGTGCGGGTCGGGGACCCGTTGCGTTTCACCACGCTGCTCCTCGCGCACGACGTGAAGCGCCTCCACTATGTCCATCAGATGTATCATGCTGAAGATGGCTATCTCGCGGCGACGAACGAGCTGATGTCGCTGCACGTGAGCGAATCGACGCGCCGGAGCGCGCCGATGGCCTCGGAGATTCTCGAGCGGCTCGTGCGGATCCAGGCGGCGCACGACGCGCTGCCGCGGCCGCCGCAGGTGGGCCGCACGATCGGACTCGCACAACCGGCTCGTCAGGGAGGATGAGGCATGACCACGATTGGGCTCCTGAATCCAGGTGAGATGGGCAGCATGGTGGGCGCCGCGGTGCGTTCCGGCGGGTCCCGCGTGCTGTGGGCCGGCGAGGGGCGGAGCGCCGTGACCCGCAAGCGCGCGAGTGAAGCCGGGCTCGAGGACGCGGGCTCGGTGCCGGCGCTGGTCTCCGCCAGCGACGTGATCCTCTCGGTCTGCCCACCGGCCGCTGCCGTCGACGTCGCGGCGCAGGTGGCCAAGCTGCGCTTCGCCGGCACCTACGTGGAGGGCAACGCGATCGCGCCGGCCACGGCGCGTGAGATCGGCGGAATCATCGAGAAGGGTGGCGCGACGTTCGTGGACGGCGGCATCATCGGGCCGCCGCCGGTGAAGCAGGGCACCACGCGATTCTACGTCTCCGGCACGGGCGCCGAGCGCATCGCCGCGCTCCTCACCGCCGGGCCGCTCCAGGCCATCGTCGTGCCCGGCGGGCCCGGCGCCGCCTCGACGGTGAAGATGGCGTACGCGTCCTGGACCAAGGGGAGCTCCGCCCTGCTCCTGGCGGTGTGCGCACTGGCCAGCGCTGAAGGGGTCGAAGACGCGCTCGTGCGCGAGTGGAAGATCTCGCAGCCCGATCTCTCGGCCCGGGCCGAGGGCGCCGCGCGGTCGAACGCGAAGAAGGCGTGGCGCTTCGTCGGCGAGATGGAGGAGATCGCGGCGACATTCGCGGCCGCCGGGTTGCCCGACGCCTTCCACCAGGGCGCCGCCGAGATCTACCGGCGCATGGAAGTTTACAAGGAGGGGCCGGCGCCCTCGTTCGCCGACGTGCTGCGCGCGCTCACGCCGCGTCGTCCGGCCTGACGGCGCTCTTCGAGCTCCTCGAGCGTCCGCGGCCAGTCCTGCTTGAGCAGGCGTGACAGCGCGCGGTCGGCCAGGAGCCGACCGCCGGTCTGGCAGACCGCGCAGTAGTTGGTCTCGTTGTCGGCGAAGACGATCCGCTGCACGGGCGACGCGCACACCGGACACGGCTGTCCGTATCGCCCGTGCACGGCCATGCCCTCGCGGAACGCCGTGACGCCCTCCGGGAAGTCGCCGCCTGCCTGAGACCGGAGGCGTGCGCACCAGTCCAGAAGGGTCGCCCGCGTCGCCTCGAAGAGGCGCGCGGTCTCGTCGGCCGAGAGCTGCCGGCTCTGCTTCACGGGAGAGATCCTCGCGCGATGGAGGATCTCGTCGGAGTACGCGTTGCCGATGCCGCTGAAGATCCCCGGGTCGGTCAGCGCGCGCTTGAGGGTGTGGTTCTCCCGGGCGAGCGCGTCGCGGAACGCCGCCAGGTCCGCGTCCAGTACCTCGAGGCCGCCCGGGTCGTGCTCGCGCAGACCGGCTTCGCCACGGACGAGATGCAGCGAGGTCCGCCGCTTCGTGCCCGCCTCGGTCAGGACGACCGTCCCCGACGAGAAGTCGAAGCCGGCGAGACCTATCTTTCCCGGCAGCTTGGCACCTGCGGGCTTCCAGTGGAGGCGGCCGGCGATCATGAGGTGCAGAACGAGAAAGAGGTCGCCCTCGAGCCCGATCACGATGCGCTTGCCGAGCCGTCGGAGCCCGGTGACCCGGCGGCCGGCCGCGTCGGTCAGCGGCGGGTCGACGGAACGGAGCAGGAAAGGGCTTGCCATCCGCGCGCGCTCCAGCCTGGCACCGGCGATGCGCGCTTCGAGCGCTTCGATGTAGACGACGACGTCAGGCAGCTCCGGCATCTCGGTATACTCGGTCGAGCCGCGGCTTACCGCGCGATTCGAGCTTAACCCGTAGCTCCAAGGAGGCCCTCATGGCCGTCAGAGACATCGTCCTCGACCTCGCGATTCGTTACGGGTTCCAGGTTCTCGGAGCGCTGGTCGTCCTGGCCGCCGGTGCGCTCGTGGCCCGATGGATCGGCCAGCTTGTGGATGGACGGCTCCAGAAGCACGCGATGGAGCCGCCGATGCGGCTCCTGACCGTCCGCGTCCTCAAGATCGTCGTCATGCTCATCGCGGCCGTGGTGGCGCTCGATAAGTTCGGCTTTCAGATCGCGCCGCTGGTCGCCGGCATCGGCGTGGCCGGCCTTGGGGTCGGCCTGGCGCTGCAGGGCGTGCTCGGCAACCTCGTGGCCGGGCTCACCATCATCTTCACCAAGCCGTTCCGCGTCGGTGAGTACGTCGAGCTCCTGAGCGTTCGCGGCGACGTCTCCAAGATCGAGCTCTTCTCGACCACGCTCATCCATCCAGACCGGTCGCGCGTCGTCGTCCCGAACCGCCGGATCGTCGGCGAGATCCTCCACAACTACGGCACCATGCGCCAGCTGCATCTGGCCGTCGCGGTTCCCCACGACGCGGACCTGGCCAAGGTGCTGGCGGCGGTCGGCGACGTCGTGAGCCGCAATGCGCGTGTGCTGAAGGATCCCCCGCCCGTCATCGGGGTCGCCCAGATCACGGAATCGGGCATCAAGATCGGCATCGAACCCTGGGTCCGCGTCGTCGACGTGGGCGCGGCCGATGCAGAGATCTATGCAGCCCTCGTCGAGGAATTCAGGGCTCGCCGGATCGACCTTGGCCTCGCGCGGCAGGAAGTCCGACTCGTCAACGCCTGAGCCCTACACGAGCGGCCAGGGGTAACGGTGACCGCCGGTGTCGACCGGGAAGCAGTCGGCACCCGCGAGCGCCGACGCGCGGGCGCGTAACGCCTTCTGCTCGGCGGGGTCCAACAGCACGGCGAGCGACTTCGGCAGCTTCGCGCGGGCGAGGCGCCGGACGTCCTCGAGCATCTCGCCCGGAATCGTCTCTCCGCCGAAATCCCAGATGACCGTGCGCAGCTTCGGCTCGACGTGGAAGCAGAGGCCGTTGTCGACTCCGTAGATGCCGCCGTCCGGCCCGAGCAGGCAGTGTCCGCTCTTCCGGTCGGCATTGTTGGCGACGAGATCGAAGAGACAGATCCGCTGCAGCTGTCCGTGATGCGCGGGATTCTCGCGGAGCGTGAAGTAGTGCTGCTCGAAGTCGGCCGGGATGAAGAGCTGGAAGGACCCCTCGCCGTACGGCCCGTCGCGCTGCACCGTGAGCGGCACGAGGCCCCACCCGAACGCCTCGGAGAGGTGCCAGGCCGCCAGCTCCCGCTTGTAGAGACCCCGCGGGAAGTCCCACAGCGGCCGCTCGCCACGCTCGGGCTTGTAGACGGCCAGCGTGGTCGTGCCTTCGAGCGCAAGCTCGGTGAGAAACGTCGCGTTGGAGCTCCACGGCATCCGGCCCTTCAGCGTCACCTCGCCGCGGGTCAGGATGTCGAGCGTCTCAGTGGAGGACGTGACCGTTGCTCCGCGGGCAGGCGTGGCCGCCCGGGTCCTTGGGCTGGCTGCACCAGGGACAGATGGGCCGGCCGGCCTTCATTAGCGTGTCCGCCTGTTTGACGAACGCCGCCGCTTGCGCGCGAGTGATCAGCACGCGCGCCGAGGCGGGGTCGCCGTGCTCCTCCTCCTCGAGGAGCTCGTTGGCGACGACCAGGATGCGGTCGCGCGCCTCGTCGTAGCCGACAGCAATTGAGGCGACGACCCAGGCCGCGTCGACGGGCTCGAGCAGCGAGAGGTCCTTGGGCGTCACCCCGCCGACGCCGGGCAGCTTGTCGAGGAGGCCCGCCAGGTACTGCGCGAGAGCACGGACCTGCTCCTTCTCGCTCTTGAGGGTGACGACCCTGCCCTTCTCGCGTGACTGCAGGTAGAAGATGCGCTGCCCCTGGGGTCCGACGGCGCCGGCAGTGAAATGATCGGGCGCGGCGAATTCGAAGGACTCGCTCATGATCCTCCCAGCCAGCCGAGGTCGCCATCCACGGAGTTGACGGTGAGCACGACCGGGCCCTGGCGATGGTACCCGATCGCGGTGACGGAGCACGGCGCGATCATGATCCGCTGGAAGAGGTCGAGATGGATGCCGAGCGCGTGGGCCACCGCCGCCTTGATCGGATCGGCGTGGGAGACGGCGACGACGACGGAACCCGGATGACGTTCTACGATCCGGGCGAGCGCCGAGGTGACGCGGGTTTGCATCTCGGTGAAGGACTCACCGCCGGGAAACCGAAACCCGCTGGGGTGGCGTTGAACGATCTGCCACTCGGGCTTGCGGGCGAGCCGCCGGAGCTTCTGGCCGGTCCACTCGCCGACGTCACCGTCGGCCAGGTCGCGATCGACACGGACCGCCAGGCCGCGCGCCCGGGCGATCGGCATCGCGGTCTCGCGCGCCCGCTCGAGCTGCGACGCGTAGATTGCCGCGATCTTGGGCAGCCCGTCGATGCGCGCGGCCACGACATTGGCCTGGCGCTGCCCTTCTTCGGCGAGATGCAAGCCCGGCGCCTGCCCCGGAAGGATCTTGCCGGTCGTCGGCGTCAGTCCGTGACGCACCAGGAGGATGAGGGTCGGGCGCATCGGCAGATTATAGCCACCTCAATAGTCTCTGGGATCGAGCAGGTCGCGCAAGCCGTCGCCGGCGAGGTTGAACGAGAGCGTGAGCGAGAAGATCGCGAGCCCCGGCCACCACGCCATCCACGGCGCCGTGTCCAGAAACTGCTGCGCGGTGTTGAGCATCGTGCCCCAGGACGGCGCCGGCGGCTGTACGCCGAGCCCGAGGAACGACAGGACGGCCTCCGCGATGACCGCGATCGGGATCGAGATCGTGGCCTGGACAAGGAGCGAGCTCACGATGTTCGGCAGGATGTGCCGGCTCATCAGACGAAGATCGCCGGCGCCGAGCGCCCGCGCGCCCAGGACGTAGTCCTCCGACGATTTCGAGAGCACCAGGCCACGGGTCAGCCGGATGAACGTCGGCGTGGCACCGAGGCCGATCGCCACGGTCGCGTTCGTGAGCGACGGCCCCATGATGGTTACCAGCCCGATGGCCAGGATCAGGAACGGGAACGCGAGCCACGCGTCGGTCAGACGCATGATGACCTGATCGAGACCGCCACGGTAGTAGCCTGCGACGAGGCCGATCGGCACGCCGACGGCGATGGCGAGGAGGATCGAAAAGACACCCGCCTGCATCGAGATGCGACTCCCCCAGATGACGCGCGAGAAGGTGTCGCGCCCGAGGTCGTCCGTCCCGAACGGGTGCGCCAGCGTCGGCGCCTTGCGGACCTGCTTCCAGTCTGTCTGCAGCGGATCGACGGTGGCGATCCACGGCGCCCCGATCGCCATCGCGACGAACAGCAGCACGACTGCCGCGCCGACCGCGGAGGCCGGCCGGTGACGGGCCTGCCGCCACGCGCGGCGCAGGCGTCCGGCGGGCGCCGTGGCCCGCGCCGGTGCGAGCGCGTCGGCCGTCGCGGTCGTGTCAGGCGTCAGCGGCCGAGCCCTTGACGCGGATACGGGGATCGAGGAGCGAGTAGGACACGTCCACCAGGAGATTGATCAGCACGTAGGAGCTGGCCGTGAGGAGCACGACCCCCTGCACGAGGGGATAGTCCCGCGTGAACACCGACTCGACGATCAGCCGGCCGAACCCGGGCACGACGAAGATCTGCTCGGTGACGACGGCGCCGCTCATGAGCGCCCCCATCTGCAGCCCGAGGATGGTGACCACCGGAATGAGGCTGTTGCGGATCGCGTGGCGAAACACCACCACGCGGCCGGCGAGGCCCTTGCTGTAGGCGGTCCGGATGTAGTCGGCGCTCATGACCTCGATCATGCTGTTGCGGGTCTGGCGCATCAGGACGGCGGCCAGGGCGGTGCCGAGCACGAACGAAGGCATGAGCATGCGCTGGAGGTTGGCCAGCGGGCTCTCCCAGAGCGGCACGAACCCCGAAGCCGGCAGCCACCCGAGCCGCACCGAGAAGAACAGGATCAACATGATCCCGAGCCAGAAATTGGGAATGGACACGCCGCAGAGCGACCCGCTGCTGGCGAGGACGTCCCAGAGCGTGTTGCGCCGCACCGCCGCCAGGACCCCGGTGGGAATCGCGATGCCGACGGCGATGAGCAACGACAAGAACGCGAGCTCGATCGTGATCGGTAGCTTCGTCGTCACCGTCTTGACGACCGACTCGTGCGTGCGGATCGATTGACCGAGGTCGCCGCGGAGGGCGAGCCCCACCCAGCGCAGGTACTGGAAGGGGATGGGATCCCTCAGCCCGTACTTCTCACGGACCTCCTCGATCCCGGCCGCGTCCGCGTCGGTGCCGGCGATCACGCGGGCGGGATCGCCGGGGATCATGCGCACACCCGTGAAGACGATCATGCTGATGACGAACAGGGTCACGACCGAGATCGCAGCCCGCTGGACCAGAAAATCGAACACGCGCGCCGACTAGCGGGTCAGTTCCAGGACGTGCCCTTGATCCTGATCAGGCCGTCCGGGACGGCCTTGTAGCCCTTGAGGTTCTTGGGAAAGGCCACGATGTAGTTCAGGTGGTAGATGTAGATGAGGTTGCGGCGCGCCGTGAAGAGGTCGATGGCCTCGCGATACAGCCCCCGGCGCTGGTTGAGATCGGTCACCTCGCGCGCCTTGTTCAGGAGCGCGTCGATGCGCTCGTCGCACGCGTGGGTGGTGTTCAAGCTCCCGGAGTCGCCCCGCCGACACGTCTGGACCTGGTGGATGTTGCCGTCGGGGTCCACGCGGCCGCTCCAGCCGATCAGGAATGACTGGAACTTGCCGTCGTCGTTGTCCGTCAGCGCCGAGGCGAACTCCTGGGCGCGCAGGGTGATGTTGAAGCCGGCCTCGCGGGCCATCTGCTGGATCACTTCACCGACCCGCCGCTGTTGCGGTTCGTTGGGGACCGTCATCTCGAAACTATAGCCGCCGGCGAGGCCCGCGTCGGCTAGAAGCTTCTTGGCTCTCGCCACATCGCGGACGGGACACTTCCGGCTCTTGTCGTAAAAGGGGCTCACGGGAGAGATCGGCGTGCACCCCGGCGTGTACTGGCCTTCCCACGCCACCTGATTCAGCGCCTCGCGGTCGATGCTGTAGTCGAATGCCTCCCGGACCCGCGGGTCGTTGGCCAGCGGGGTGGCGAGATCCCCGGGTGGGTTCTGCTTTCCGGTCTTGTTGCGCAGGTTGATGGTGATGCCCTGGTAGCCGAGTCCGGTGACGTTCGTCATCTCGAAGCGCCCTTCGCGCTTGATGGCGGTGGCGTCGGTCGGCGACACCTGGTGCATGACGTCGATGTCGCCGGATCTCAGGTTGGCCAGGCGCACGTTGTCGTCGGGAATGATCCGAAAGACGATCTTGTCGAACTTCGCCTGCGAGGGATCGAAGTAGTGGGCGGACTTCTCGACGACGATCCGGTCCTGGGCCACGCGCTCGGCGAATTGCCACGGCCCGACGCAGACGGGCGCGGTGCCGAACTTGTCGCCGAGCTTGTTGACCGCCGTAGGCGACAGGGGCATGCCGGCCCGGTCGGTCAGCTGGGCGACCAGCGGCGAGTAGGGCGCCTTCAGGCGCAGACGCACGGTGAGCGGGTCGACCACCTCGACGGCCTCGACCGGCGCCAGCTCGCTGGCACGGTTCGAGCCCTTGAGCGTGCGGTGGCGATCTAGTGAGAGCTTGACCGACTCGGCGTCCATGCGCGTGCCATCGTTGAACTTCACGCCCGAGCGGAGCTTGATGGTGACGGTCCGGCCGCCGTCGCTGACCGACGGCATGTCCGCGGCCAGCTGCGGATGGATCCGGAGATTCTCGTCGATCTCGTAGAGCTTCTCGCACATCTGGGAGAAAATGATCCGCCCCACGTAGGTGCGGGCGAGCGTCGGGTCGAGGATGTCGGGATCCTGGTTGAGCGCGACAACGAGCGTCTTTTTCTGCGCATGCGCCGCGTCCGTCAGTGTGAGCGCGACGAGCGCTCCGACTCCGACGATGAGCCACAGCCCCTTCGGGATCGTCCGCATGGTCATCTCCTCCGGAGGTCGAATATCTCGCTCTGCGTGGCCGAGACGGGGCGCATCATACCCTACGCGGGCGTGATTTGCTCCGAGCGCCCGAAAGGAGAAAGCTCCCATGATGACCGCCGTCGAGTTCATCCACGCCGACCTGAAGCGCCTGCACGGGATGCTGGACAAGGCGATCGCCGACCTGACGCCCGCGCAGCTGCACACGGTGCCCGCCGGCCACCCGAAGGCGAACACGCTCGCGTGGGTCTTCTGGCACTACGCGCGGACCGAGGACAACGTGGTGCGCTTCGTGCTCCAGAAGCGCCGGCCGACCGTGTGGGCGGAAGGCGGCTACGCCGAGAAGCTCGGACTGCCGCCGGTGACTCAGGGCACCGGCATGTCGACGGAGGCAGCCCAGGCGCTCCGCCTCAAGGACCTTCCGCTGTTCAAGGAGTACGTGCAGAAGGTCTGGGCCAGCACCGACGACTTTCTCGCGAAGACCACCCCAGCCGACCTGGAAGCGACCGTCACCGTGAAGCCCCTCGGCGAGATGCCGGGCATCCGCGCGCTCGGCCAGACCTGCCTCTCCCACGGCATGACCCACGCCGGCGAGATCGAGCTGGCGCGAACGCTGATCGGCGTGGGCCCGGCCATCGGCGTCTGATTGACAGCGACTACGCGAGGCCACATAGTTTCGCTATGAACAAGACGCGAACGGTCGGCGAGCTACGATCGAGCGGGTATCAGCCGAGGTCGGTGAAGCAAGAGCTGCGGGACAACCTGATCGCGCGGCTCCGAAAGGGCGAAGCGATCTTCCCGGGGATCGTCGGGTACGAGGAGAGCGTTCTGCCCCAGATCGAGAATGCGATTCTCTCCGGCCAGGACATCGTCTTCCTGGGCGAGCGCGGTCAGGCCAAGACCCGCATGGCGCGTCTCCTGATCGAGCTGCTCGACGACGAGGTGCCCGGGCTGGCCGGCTGTGAGATCAACGACAATCCGTTCGCGCCGATCTGTCAAGCCTGCCGTGAACGGGTGGCCGAGCGGGGCGACAAGGCCGAGATCGCCTGGATCCCGCGCGACCGACGCTATGGCGAGAAGCTTGCGACCCCCGACATCACCATCGCCGATCTCATCGGCGAGGTAGACCCGATCAAGGTCGCCGAGGGGCGATACCTCGGCGACGAGCTGACCATTCACTACGGGCTCGTGCCGCGGACCAACCGGGGCATCTTCGCGATCAACGAGCTGCCGGACCTCGCCGAGCGCATCCAGGTCGGCTTGCTCAACATCATGGAGGAGCGCGACGTCCAGATCCGAGGCTACAAGGTCCGCCTGCCGATCGACGTGTACGTCGTCGCGAGCGCCAACCCCGAGGACTACACCAACCGGGGCCGGATCATCACGCCGCTCAAGGATCGCTTCGGCTCCCAGATCCGCACCCACTACCCGCGGCGGCTCGAAGACGAGATCGCGATCATGGAGGCCGAGCTCACGCAGTTCCCGGCGGCCGGCTTCCAGTTCGTCGCGTCGGCATATATGCAGCAGGTCGTCGCCGAGCTGACGCACCTGGCGCGCAAGGCGCCGGAGATCAGCCAGCGCTCGGGTGTGTCGGTGCGTGTCAGCATCTG
>QHSV01000301.1 GCA_003221655.1 Candidatus Rokuibacteriota bacterium | reverse complement strand
TTCGGGACGGTGGAGGACTTCCAGAAGTTCCTCGACGCCGCCCACGCCCGCGACCTGCGCGTCATCGCCGATCTCGTGATGAACCACACCTCGGACCAGCACCCGTGGTTCCAGGCCTCGCGGTCGGATCCGGCATCACCCTACGCCGACTACTACGTCTGGAGCCCGACCGATCGCCGGTTCACGGACGCGCGCGTCATCTTCGTGGACACCGAAAAGTCGAACTGGACGCTGGACCCGGTGCGCAACGCGTACTACTGGCACCGGTTCTTCAGCCACCAGCCCGATCTCAACTACGACAACCCGGCGGTCCGCCGCTCCATGCTCGACGTGATGCGTTTCTGGCTCGACCGGGGTCTCGACGGGTTCCGCTGCGACGCGGTGCCGTACCTCGTCGAGCGCGAGGGCACCAGCTGCGAGAACCTGCCCTCCGGCTCGAGGACACCCGTCCGATCACCGACATCTTCACGCACACGCCGCCGATCCCGCCCGCCTGCCAGTGGGGCCTCTTCCTGCGCAACCACGACGAGCTGACTCTGGAGATGGTGACGAACGAGGAACGGGCGTTCATGTACTTCGCCTACGCGCACGACCGCGACATGAAGCTCAACCTCGGGATCCGCCGGCGTCTGGCGCCGCTCCTGGACGGCGACCGCCGCCGTGTCGAGCTGCTGAACTGCCTGCTCCTCACGCTGCCCGGGAGTCCGATCATCTACTACGGCGACGAGATCGGCATGGGCGACAACGTGTACCTCGGCGACCGGGACGGCGTGCGCACGCCGATGCAGTGGTCGCGCGACCGGAACGCTGGATTCTCGAACGCCGAGCACGGGCGGCTGTACCTGCCCGTCATCACGGATCCGGTCTACGGCTACGAGGCTGTGAACGTCGCCGCGCAGACGCGCCAGCCGTCGTCGCTGCTCAACACGATGCGACGGCTGCTCGCGGCGCGGCGGATGTCGCCCGTGTTCGGGCGGGGCGGCATCGAGTTCCTGCGGCCGCGCAACTCGAAGGTCCTCGCGTACCTTCGCCGGCTCGAGCGCGAGACGCTTCTGATCGTCGCCAACCTCTCGGCGGCTCCCCAGCCGGTGGAGCTCGACCTCACGGCCTTCGCCGGCGTCACGCCGGTCGAGATGCTGGGGGGGACGGTATTCCCGACGATCCGGCCGGGGCCCTACTTCCTGAGCCTGGGCCCGCACGGCTTCTACTGGTTCCGCCTGGAGCGCCCCGGCGACGGCGACGAGCCGTATGGCATCGAGGGCACCGCGATCTGAGGGGGCGCCTGGCGCGGACCACGCGCGCGTCGGAGCCGCGCTGGGGCGCGCCGTGTCGGCTCAGCTCGCGCCGCTGCTCCCGCGGCAGCGATGGTTCGGCGACAAGGGGCGGACGATCACCGGTGTCCGTCTCCGCGACTGCGGCGCGCTCGGGGATCGCGCGTGGTTCGTTCTCGTGGACGTGACGTTCGACGAGGGTCTAGACGAGACGTACGCGGTCCCATTCGTTCTGGGGGGCGACGGCGCGGCGCCAGGCGCGCTCGCGATGTCGCTCGATCTCGACGGAGTCACCACCCGCGCCCTCGACGCCTTCGACGACCCCGGGTTCTGCCTCGAGCTCTTGACGGCGTTCGAACGGAACGTGACCGTGCCGACTCTTCACCAGGGCGCCGTCCGGTTCGTCCGCACCGAGCTCTTCCCGCCGCTCGGGGGCGTGGCCTCGCTCACGCCGCGCCGTCTGACCGGGGAGCAATCCAACACGTCGGTGGTCTACGGCGACCGCCTCGTCGTGAAGGCCCTCCGGCGGGTGAAGCCCGGGATCACCCTGGACTACGAAGTCGGGGCGTTCCTGACCTTCCGGGCCCGGTTTCCCCACGTGCCGCCGCTGGCGGGGGCGATCGAGTACATGCCCGCCACGGGCGAGATAACGACGCTCGGCCTGCTTCAGGGATATGTCGCGAACCAGGGCGACGGCTGGAGCTGGCTCGTCGGTCACCTGCGGCAGCTCCCGCCGGCGCGTGTCGACGAGCTGTCCGGGCACGTCATCCGCGAGCTATCCGGCCTGGGCGTCGTGACGGGAGCCTTGCACGCTGCGCTCGCCTCCGACGCCGCGGACCCGGGCTTCGCGCCGGAGCCGACCACAGCCGACGATGTGACCGCGTGGATCGAGCGCATCGTTGCGGATGTCGGCCGCACCTGTGACAAGGTCCGCGCCCGCCTTTCCGCCGTCCCGCGCGAGGTCGAGGACGACGCGCGGACGCTGCTCGCCGGCGAGGCCGCGCTGCGCTCCAGGGTCCGCGATCTCCCGCCGCTCGACGCCGAGCGCTGTATGAAGATCCGTGTCCACGGCGACTACCACCTGGGCCAGACGCTCCGCACCGAGTCGGGCTTCGTCGTCCTCGATTTCGAGGGCGAGCCCGCGCGGCCCGTCGCCGAGCGGCGGCGGAAGCAGTCCGCCCTCGTGGACGTCGCCGGAATGCTCCGCTCGCTCGACTACGCCGTCCACGCGACGCTGGCGCCGGCCAGCGGGCCGCCGGGAGCCGGTGAGCGCTGGGTCGGCCGCGCCTCGGCCGCGTTCCTCGCGGGGTATCTCGGGGAGATCGTCAGAGCTCCGGCGCGCCTGCTCCCGGCCGCGCCCGCCGAGGTGGCGCGGGCCCTCTCGGTCTTCGAGCTCGACAAGGCGCTGTACGAGGTGCGCTACGAGGTGGACAACCGGCCCGCGTGGCTCGCCATCCCTCTACGGGGACTGACCCGACTACTGGGGCGTGAGCGGGCCGCATCGTGAGCGCGAGCGCCGGGCGCGTGCTGCGGCCCTTGCGGTCGGTCCTCGTCGTCTGGCTCCTGGCGCTGGGCGGCTGTGCGGGCGGCCAGCCGGAGAGCGAGGTCGTCACTCTTGTGTTCAAGTACGCCCGCATCCTCGGGCGCGCGGACCCGCTGCCGGCGCTCCTGCGCTCGTTCGAGGCGGCGCATCCTGGGATACGCGTCAAGGGTGAGGCGCTGCCGTGGACGTCGGACGATCAGCACCAGTTCTACGTCATCAACCTCGAGGGGCGGAGCCCGGGGTTCGACGTCATGATGCTCGATTGCATCTGGGTCCCCGAGTTCGCCCGCGCCGGGTGGCTCACCGACCTGACGACGCATCTCCGGCCGGACGAGCTCGCGCCGCACTTCCCGAGCGCGGTGGCGGCGGCGACGTACGGCGGGCGCGTCTGGGCGCTGCCCTGGACCATGAACGTCGGCCTCCTCTACTACCGCACGGATCTCCTGGCCAAGCACGGCCTTCGACCGCCCGAGACGTACGAGGAGCTCGTCGACCAGGTCCGCCGCATTCGAATCGCGGAGCGCGATCCCGCGCTCGACGGCTACCTCTGGCAAGGCAAGCAGTACGAAGGGCTCGTCGTCAACGTCCTCGAGGCGCTCTGGGCCAACGGCGCCCGGGTTCTCGCGGAGGACGGCTCGGTCTTTCCCGAGCCCGCGCGGGCGGCGGACGCGCTCCGGTTCCTCCGCGGTCTGATCGAGACGGGTGTCAGCCCCGCGTGGACGACCGCCGCCGACGAGGAGCTGAGCCGGCGCGCCTTTGGGGACGGTCACGCGATTTTCCTGCGCAACTGGCCGTACGCGATGGAGCTGTTCGAGACGGCGGACTCGGCGGTACGCGGAAAGGTGGCGGTCGTGTCGCTGCCCGGTCGCGCGCGCGGCGAACGGGGCGTGGGCTCGACCGGCGGCGCGCATCTCGGCGTGTCCCGCCGGAGCCGCCATCCCGAGCTCGCGGTGGCCCTGGCGCGGCACCTCGCGAGCGAGCCCGCCCAGCGGGCGATCGCGCTCGGGGCCGCGCTCAGCCCGACGCGCCAGGCCCTCTACCACGATCCGGAGCTCGTGCGCGCCCATCCGGAGATGCCGCGACTACACGCGTTCGCGCTGGCGGGTCGACCCCGGCCCGTGACGCCCTACTATCTGCTCATCTCCTCGACGGTCCAACCCGAGTTCTCGGCGGCGCTCGTCGGGGTGAAGCCGCCCGAGCGGGCGATCGCCGACGCTCGCGCCCGCCTGAGCTACTTCCTCGGGGCGATCCGGTGACCCGGCGTGAGGCAGTGAACCGGCGGCGCGGGATGCTGCTCCTGGCGCCGACCGTCCTGGCACTGGCGGCGCTCACGGTGTACCCGGGCGTCTGGGTGCTCTGGCTCTCTCTCCAGCACCGGATCCCGATCTTCGAGGTCTCGCGGTTCGCCGGCCTCGACAACTACGCGTTCCTCGCCGTCGACCCACGATTCTTGAACGCCGGCCGCGCCACGGCCATCTTCACCGTCGCGTCGGTGGCGCTGGAGGTCGTGCTGGGCCTGACGGCCGCGCTTGCGATTCACGCCCAGCGGGGCGGCCGCCGCCTGGCGCTCTCGTTCCTCCTGCTCGCGTGGGCCATGCCGGCGGTCGTCACGGCGAAGTTGTTCGAGTGGCTCTATCACCCCACGGCCGGCCTCATCAACGTCGCGCTCGGCGCGCGCTCCCTCAACTGGCTCGGCGACCCTGGGCTCGCGCTCCCCGCCGTCGTCCTCGCGGACGTGTGGCGTACGATGCCGTTCGTCGCGGTTCTCTGCTACGCGCGTCTCCTGGCGATCCCGGCGGAGCTGTACGAGGCGGCGCAGGTCGACGGCGCCGGCCGGCTCGCGACGCTCACGCGGATCACGCTGCCGATGCTCGGCCGGATCCTCCTCGTGGCCGTGCTTTTCCGGACGCTCGACGCCCTGCGCGCCTTCGACATCATGTTCGTGCTGACCGGAGGCGGTCCCGCGGGCATGACCGAGACGCTCACGGTCTACGCGTACCGGGCCCTGTTCCAGACGCTCCAGCTTGGCTTCGGCTCGGCGCTGAGCGTCGTCGTGTTCCTCCTCGTCATGGCCGTCGCGTGGGCGTATCTGAAGTTCCTCCGGGCGGGCACGACGGTGGCGGCGTGAGACGCCCAGCCCGAAGGATCGGGACGCTCGGCGACGTCGTGGTCCTCGGCGCGCTGGCGGCCTACGCGATCCCCTTCTTCTGGCAGCTGCTGACGTCCTTCAAGCCCGAGGCCGAGCTGCTGCGGGTCCCGCCGTTGCTCCCGAGCCGGCTGACGCTCGCGCACTACCGCGTCGTGATCGAGCAGAGCTTGATGCCGCAAGCGCTGGGTAACAGCCTCGGCGTCGCCACGCTCACCACGCTCCTGGCGCTGGTGATCGGCCTACCCGGGGCGTACGCGGTCGCCCGGCTCCCGCTTCCGGGCAAGCGCCTGTTGCTGCTGGCCATCGTCGCCAGCACGGCGTTTCCCCAGATCGCGACGGTGAGCCCTCTCTATCTCCTGATGCGCGCGCTGGATCTGCGCGACACGTGGGCGGGTCTCGTCCTCGTGCACACCTCGTTCGCGCTGCCGCTGACGATCTGGCTGCTCGCCGGGTTCATCCGCGAAGTTCCGATCGAGACCGAGGAGGCCGCGGCCGTGGACGGGGCCGGCCTCCTCGGAATCTTTCGGTGGGTCGTGATCCCGCTGCTGGCCCCCGGGCTCGCCTCCACGGCGCTCCTGGCGTTTCTCTTCAGCTGGAACGAATTCCTGTTCGCCTACACGTTCACCGTCTCCGGGGCGAGCCGCACGGTCCCGGTGGCGCTGGCGCTCTTCCCCGGGGTCTTCGAGGTCCCGTGGGGTGACATCGCCGCCGCGTCGATGCTCGCGAGCGTTCCGCCCGTGCTGATCGTCATCGTGCTGCAGCGCTTCCTGGTCCGGGGACTCGTCGCCGGCGCGGTGAAGGAGTGATCCGCCGGCGGAGTACTATGAGGAGGGGACGTCCATGACCGATCTTTGGAGTGATCTGGTCCTGACGGCGATAGGCAACATGAGGGTCACCCTCGGCGCGGTGTTGCCCAGCATCCTCGCCATGCTGGCGCTCGTGGCGCTCGGCGCGCTGCTCGGCTGGATCGCGGGGACGCTGATGACGCGGCTCGCCCGCGCCTCCCGCCTCGACGAGCGGAGCCGGACGTGGGGTCTCACCTCTGCCCTGGCGCGCGCCGGCATCTACCGTCCGCTGTCCCAGGTGCTGCGGCTCGTTGCGTTCTGGGGGATCTTCGTCATCTTCGCGACGATGGGGATCGATGCGCTGGCGATCCCCGGCGCTCCCGGCGCCACCGGCGTGCTCCTGCGCGTCTTGCCTCGCTTCCTGTCCGCGCTCCTGATCCTCGTCGTCGGGTGGCTCGCGGCGAACTTTCTCGGGCAGGCGATGCTGATCGCCGCGGTCAATGCAGGTGTGGTCCAGGCACGACTGCTGGCTCGCGCGGCCCGCTGGCTCGTCCTGCTGTTCGCCGTCGCCACCGCGCTGACCGAGATC
>QHSV01000234.1 GCA_003221655.1 Candidatus Rokuibacteriota bacterium | reverse complement strand
CGCGCCCTTGTCGTTGGGAACGAGGGCCGCGTAGCGCGTGCCCGGGCGACGCGCGATGCGCGCCATCACCTCTTCGGCGTCGCGCAGCTGGGGGACGACCTTGGGGTGGACGAAGGAGGTCACCTCGATCCGGGCGACCCCGGCCTGCGACAGAAGGTTCACCACCTCGACCTTCTGCTCGGTCGGAATGAAGTCGGGCTCGATCTGGAACCCGTCCCGGGTTCCCACTTCACAAAGCGTGATACGCGCGGGCAGTTTCATGGCATCCTCCACCTCCGGGGTGTGGAGAACTGTAGCACGGCGCCGGGCGAACCCATCCGGCGCCGGCCGGCATCCAAGAGAGAGGAGGCCGTGATGAATCCCAATATCGCCATTACCGACAAGGACCGCGCAGGTGTAGTGAAGATCCTGAACGCCCTGCTCGCTGACGAGTACGTGCTCTACACGAAGACCCGCAACTACCACTGGAACGTCGTCGGCTCTCAGTTCAACGACTTGCACAAGTTCTTCGCCGCGCAGTACGAGGAGCTCGACGCCTTCATCGACGAGGTGGCCGAGCGGGCGCGCGCGCTCGGCGGGCACTCAGTGGCGACCCTGGCCGAGTTCCAGGAGGCGACCCGGCTCAAGGAGCATCCCGGCCAGTATCCGTCCGCCGAGGAGATGCTCGATAACCTGCTGGCCGACCACGAGACGCTCATTCGCCAGCTGCGCGCGGACAGCGACGCCGCGGCGAGCAAGTATCACGACGCGGGCACCAACGACTTCCTCACCGGCCTGATGGAAAAGCACGAGAAGATGGCGTGGATGCTCCGCGCCTTCCAGGAAGGAAAAGCCCCAGGCCGCTCGCGCTAGAGCGCGCGCCGCTGTTCGATCGCCGGCTTCACCGGCGCAACTGAATCTAGGCGCAACCGCAGCGGGCGACCGGTGGGGGAATCGGGGGAGCGGCGGCGCTCCCCCCCGATGTGCTCAATAACTCCGCGGCATCCCGAGCACGTGCTCGCCGACGTAGGCGAGCACGAGGTTGTTGTTGACCGGCGCCGTCTTGTAGAGACGGCACTCGCGGAACTTGCGCTCGACGTCGTACTCCTCGGCGTAGCCGTAGCCGCCGTGACAGTCGATGCACGCGTTGCCGGCCTCCCACGCTGCCTCGGCGCCGAGGTATTTCGCCATGTTGGCCTCGCCCCCGCACGGCTGGCCCGCGTCGAAGAGCGCCGCCGCCTTGTCACGCATGAGCTGCGCCGCGTCGGTTGAGATGTGCGCGCGGGCGATGGCGAACTGTACGCCCTGGTTGGCGCCGATGGGCCGGCCGAAGATGACGCGCTGGTTCGAGTACGCCACCGCCTTCTCAATGAACCAGCGCGCGTCGCCGAGCGAATCCGAGGCGACCAGGATGCGCTCGGCGTTCATTCCGTCCAGGATGTAGTGGAAGCCCCGGCCCTCTTCGCCGATCAGGCTCTCGATCGGGATCTCGACGTTGTCGAAGAACAGAGCGTTCGTCGAGTGGTTCATCATCATGCGGAGCGGGCGCACCTCGAACCCCTTGAGGTCGCGGATATCGATCAGGAAGACGGACAAGCCGTCGGTCTTCCGCTTCACCCGGTCCACCGGCGTCGTGCGCGCGAGGAGGAGCATCAGATCGGACTGGAGCACGCGCGAGATGAAGATCTTCTGGCCGTTGACGACGTAGCGATCGCCGTTGCGGATCGCGGTGGTCTGGAGCTTCGTGGTGTCCGACCCCGAATTCGGCTCGGTTACGCCGAAGGCCTGGAGCCGGAGCGCCCCCGTCGCGATCTTGGGCAGGTACTCCCGCTTTTGCGCTTCGGAGCCGTGCCGGAGGACGGTGCCCATGATGTACATCTGGGCATGGCACGCCCCGGCGTTGCCGCCGGAGTAGTTGATCGATTCTAGGATGAGGCCGCCCTCGCGGATGCCGAGTCCCGCGCCGCCGTACTCCTGGGGGATCAGCGCGGCGAGATAACCCGCCTCGGTGAGCTCGGTGACGAACTTCTCCGGGTACTCGCGCCTGACGTCGAGGTCGCGCCAGTATTCGCCGGGATACCGTTTGCAAATCTCCAGCACGCCCGCGCGGAGCGCGCGCTGCTCTTCGCTCAGGGTGAGGTCGATCGACGCCATCGTCACTTCCCCTTGAACTCGGGTTTCCGCTTCTCGTTGAAGGCGCGAACGCCCTCCAGCCGGTCCTCGGTCACGACGGTCGCATTATAGGCCTCGATCGCGAGGATCATCGCGGTGTCGAGATCCGTCTCGGCGCCGTAGGCGATGGCTTTCTTCGCCTGACGCACGGCGATGGGACCGTTCTTCGCGATCGTGGTCGCGATCTGGGTCGCCGTTGCGCGCGCCTGGCCGGCCGGGACGAGGTGGTTGACGAGGCCTACCGCCTTCGCCTCGTCGGCCCGCATCCGGCGCCCGGTGAAGATCAGCTCCTTGGCGAGCGGGGCGCCGACGATCCGCGGCAGAAGCTGGGTGCCGCCGATGCCCGGGAAAATGCCGAGCGTCGTCTCGGGTACACCGAAGACCGCTGTCTCGCTCGCGACGATGAAGTCCGACAGGATGGCGAGCTCGCACCCGCCGGCGAGGGCAAACCCCTCGACCGCCGCGATCACCGGCACCGGACACCGCAGCACGCGGAACGCCGCCTGCTCGAAGATCACGTGCTGCGCGCGCCACGCCTCGTCGGTCATCCCGCTGCGCTCCTTGAGGTCGCCGCCCGCGCAGAAGGCCCGATCGCCAGCGCCGGTGAACACGACCGCGCGCACGTCCGGGTCGCGCTGGAAGCCGTCGAAACAGGCGAGCAGGTCTTCGCCCAT
Organism: Candidatus Rokuibacteriota bacterium; assembly: GCA_003221655.1. GTDB lineage: Bacteria > Methylomirabilota > Methylomirabilia > Rokubacteriales > CSP1-6 > AR31. Next base: position 3,305 of record QHSV01000234.1, on the reverse strand, counting down.
CGCGGTGTTCATCGCGTTCATCTGCTCGGCGCGGTTCAGCATGACCGTGACGACCCGCGCGTCGTCCGAGCGCGTCACCAGGAGGTGGCGATAGGTCACTGGATGACGCCGTTTCCCCGGAGACTGCGAACGTCGTCGAGCGTATAGCCGAGCCAGGTGAGGACGTCGCTGCTGTGCTCGCCGAGGAGCGGCGGGACGCGCCGTACCGCCGGCCGGACGCCGTCCCAGGTCAGCGGTAGGCCGATGCTCCGGTAGTCCGGCAGGCGCGGGTGGCGTGCGCCGACGAGCACGCCGCTGTCGCGCGTCTGCGGCTCCTCCAGCATCTGATCCACAGTCAGGATCGGCGCCGCCGGCACCCCGCTCGCGCGGAGGGTCTCGACGAGCTCCGCCGCCTTTCGCTCGCGCGTGCGCTTGGAGAGCGTCTCGACGAGGGCGGCGCGGTTGCTCACGCGGGAGGGGTTGTCCTTGAACCGCTCGTCGGCGGCGAGCTCGGGACAGCCGAGCGCCGCCGCCAGGCGGGTGAACAACGCATCGGAAGCCGCGCCGACCATCGCGAACCCGTCAGCGGTCGGGAAGGCCTGGTACGGCGCGATCATCGCGGTGCCCGAGCCCTGCGGCTGAGGGACCGCGCCCGAGGCGAGATAGCCCACGGCGTGATACGACATCCACATCAGCGCCGTCTCGAAGAGCGCTGTCGTGACCTCGACAGCGCGCCCGGTTGCGTCGCGCTGGCGGAGCGCGGCGACGACGCCGAGGGCGGCCCACATCCCCGTGCCCATGTCGACGATCGACGTTCCCACCCGCGCGGGCTCCTGTCCGGGGTGGCCATTCACCGACATCAAGCCGCTGTAAGCCTGCATCAGCGGATCGTATCCGGGCAGCTGGCGGAGCGGTCCTCGCGTGCCGAAGGCGGTGATCGAGCAGTAGATGATTCTCGAATTGAAGCGAGCAGCGCCCGCGAAGTCGAGTCCGAGTTCCTCGATGGCCCCCGGGCGCAGGCTCTGGACGAAGACGTCGGCGCGTCTGACCAGCCGCTGCAGAATCTCGAGCCCGCCCGGGGACTTGAGGTCGAGAGCGAGGCTCTTCTTATTGCGGTTCAGCGCGATGAACGTCGCGCTCTCCTGGCCCCAATAGGGCGGCGCCCACGCCCTGGCATCGTCGCCGCGCCCGGGACGCTCGACCTTGATGACCTCGGCTCCCATATCCCCGAGGATCTGCGTGCAGAATGGGCCCGCGACATTCTGTGTCAGGTCGGCAACGATGACGCCTTCGAGCGGGTGCGCCACGCCAGGAGTCTATCACCGGGGACCATGGAGCACCGGGCCGCTCCGGGCTCGGGGAGGTTCCCTCCCGGACTGTTTGACAGGTTCCGGGGCGGCCCGCGTTAGAATCAATTTCATCCCATGGCGCTGAATGCCGACGAACTGAGCAAGAGATTCGTAGCACTAAGTGAACGGTTCTCGCGCCTGGCAGAGACGCTCGCCCAGACGGCGGGACAGCTCCAGGGGTCCGGCACCCTGCCGGCCGAATCGCTGCTCGATGAAATTGCCAAGGTCCGTACGGACTTCGTGGACGTCCGCCAGCGGGTGCTGGAGGCTGCGCGCTCACTCGCGATCAACGCCCCGGGAATGTCGGAGATCGACAGCCTCAAGGCGCTCGGTCCCGTGCTCGAGACAGTGGTACAGGCGCTCGCCGTTCAGGAGAAGCGGGCGGCCCTGGCCGAGGCGCGCACCCGGGTGATGGCGGTGCTCGACCGCATCTTGACCGTCTCCCACGTCGACGGATCGAACTTCGCCGCCCTCGTCCAGTGTCAGGCGAAGGCGCGGGAGATCCGCCAGGCCGCGCTTGACCCCAAGGCATTCGACGGCGAGAACGCCCCCGCGTTCCTCGAAAGCACGCCCTCGTTCGCCGCCCTGCTCTCTATGATCGAAGGGCGCGAGGCGCTCGACGACGAGAAGTTCGCCGCCATCGAGGACACCGTGACGCAGTTCTTCGGTAGGACGCTTGCGGTCGCGGCGACGCGCGGCAAGCTCGTAGTCAGCGTCCCGCCCGCGCCGGTCGCGGAACGGCCGGCCCAGCCTGCTCCGAAGACGCCGGAGCCGGCGGCTCGGCCCGCGGCGGCCCAGCCGTCGCCCGCTCCGGTGCCGGAGCCTGTGGCGGCCAGCGCTCCCACGGCGAGGGCCGGAGCGGAGCTGCGCGAAGCCGCACAGGCGGTCGAGCACGCGGCGCAGGATGAAGCGGCGCAGTGGTGGGTCTCGGCCTGGGCCCGCTGGACGAGCTGGAAGGGCACGCTCTCCTTCGCGGACGCGGTCAAAGAGGAGCTGGGAAAGTACAACTACCTCCTCAGCGTTCCGATCCAGAAAAGCACGGACTACGAGGAAGGACTCCTAGCGTATGGCTACTCGATCCTCCTCGAGCACATCGAGCACCGCTACGCCGGGTTCGTCAACAAGGCGCTCAACAGCCTCAAGACGTTCCAGCCCGGCGCCGACGGCCAGTCGAAGTCCGTGGGCGCGCACCTCTACAACGTTCTCGTGAGCGAGGGGAGGCTGGCCGAGGAGTACCCCGAGTTCGTCAAGAGTGTTCTGCTCGCCGCCGTGCCGGAGCCTGGCCTCTGGACCCATGCCCGGATTCTCGAGTCGACCACCGAGACCCGGATCTTCACGCATCCGAGCAACCGGATCGGTGATCCCGAGCACAATTCGCAGCGGCTGACGCAAGAGCGACAGCGGTTCGCCGACCACCGGTTCCCCATCGTGGTGGCACCGATCACGGCACGATTCTTTGCGATCGCCGCCGACCTTCGGGAGCCGCGATCGATCGACGTGAAGCTCCTGGACGGGCGCAACGACTCCGATCACGCGTGGCTCATGACCATGCCGCCGGTCGGAAGAGCCGACCTGAAGTCAGAGATGTTGCGGCTCTTTCCGGAGGGAACGTCGGTGCCGGGGCTCGGAAGGGACTACGCGACCCTGTGGGTGGCGGTGTTCAATCCCGATCCGCATACAGAGAAGAAGTACGATCTGACGCTGAGCCTCAAACAGTCGGCCAAGCAGGCGGCCGGAACCTTCCGCTCGGCCAAAACCGCGTAAGCCTCAGGGCTTCGCGGGATCGGATGCCTTCGGCTGCTCCACCGGCTTCGGCGGCTCGGGCAGTTTCACGTGGTCGGCTAGCTTCGGCGGCTCGCCGGGCATCCCCCGCTCGAATGGGCTCCTGCGCGGCGTAATCCCGAGCTTCGCGGCAATCTGGGCCATCGCCTGTGCGATCTCGTCCTTCTCGAGCCGGAGCAAATGGTTTTCCCGCTT
>QHSV01000233.1 GCA_003221655.1 Candidatus Rokuibacteriota bacterium | reverse complement strand
CACGCTGGTCGTGTTTGTCGCACTCTTCGGAGCCTACGCGGTCGTAGACGGAGTGCTCGCGATCATTGCGGGCATCCGAGCCGCCAAGCGACATGAGCGATGGTGGTCCCCGGTCCTCAAGGGGCTCGCCGGGATTGCCGCCGGGGTGCTGGCCTTCGTCTGGCCAGCGCTCACCGCCTTGGCCTTGCTCTTCCTGATCGGTGGATGGGCGATCGTGACCGGCGTCCTGGAAATTGTGACGGCGGTCCACCTCCATCGCGCCCACGGCGAATGGCTGTTGGTCCTCAATGGCGTCTTGTCCGTCCTGTTCGGCCTCCTCGTCGTCATTTGGCCGGGCGCTGGATTCCTCACTCTGCTGTGGTTGATCGGAACATATGCGATCGTCTTTGGGGTCGTGCTCTTGGTCCTAGCCTTTCGCCTCCGCAAGCATCACGGGCGCCCGACGTCGGTGGCTACTAGATGAGAAACCCTCGACGCAGGGGTAGCCGACGTGACCGAGTGCGGTGCGATTGACAACCCACGATGCGCGTCTCTATAGTCCGCGTGCCGGGCCACCGTGACAGCGCCCAGCATCCAGGAGGGATGGCGATGAAACCATGGCGTTCCGTGACATGGACAACGCTTCTCGCAGCGGCGGTGCTGATGCCCTGGAGCCCGGGGACCGCTGTCGCGGCCGACATCATCAAGTTTGGGATCTCGACCCCCCTCTCGGGCCCGGCCGCGCCCTGGGGGATTCCGCACAAGAACGCGACCGAGCTGATTTTCGACGAGATCAACAGCCAGGGCGGACTCGAGATAGGCGGCAAGAAGTACAAGCTCGAGGTCGTCGCCTACGATCACAAGTACGTGATTGCCGAGGGCGTCGCCACGGTCAACCGGCTCATCGCGAAGGACGGCGTGAAGTACATCTCCGTTCTCGGAGGAGCCGTGGTCAAGGCTAACGAGGAGCCGGTCAACGAAAACGGTGTCTTGAACCTGCCGCTGGCGTACGCCGAGGGACTGGTGAGCCCGAAGAACCCGCTCACCTTCCACAGCTTCCCATCACCGCCGGAGACGACCACCTTCTGGAAGTGGATCAAGGAACACCATCCTCAGATCAAGCGCGTGGCCACCATTTCCCCGAACGATGACACCGGATGGTGGTCGATCAAGGTCGAGACGACATTCGTCGAGAAGCTCGGGTATCAGATTGCAGGAAAGGAGTTCTTCGAGCGCAGCATGACGGACTTCAACCCGGTCCTGCTGCGGATCCTGGCCCAGAAGCCGGACATCATCAGCGTGCTCGCTTCCCCGGCGGGCAGCGTCGGCCTGATCATCAAGCAGGCCCGCGAGCTCGGCTTCAAGGGGCGCTTCATCCACATCGGGCAGGTCGACACCTCGGTGGTGGCGAACATCGCGGGCAAAGCGAACGTCGAGGGCACGTGGGTGCACGGTTACGTCCAGACCCCCCTGCCCGAGAAGGTCAAGAGCTGGCAAGCGCGGTACACCAAGAAATACGGCGAATGGAACGCCACCAGCATCGATTTCACCAATCCGGCCTTCGCCTTCGTGGCCGCGGTGAAGAAGGCCCAGAGCCTGGACCCCAAGAAGATCGGGGAGGCCATGCGCACGGTCGAGTTCGATAACCTCTGGGGCAAGGCGCACTTCGGCGGGAAGGACTACTACGGCGTCGGGAACCAGATCATCTACCCCATGCCGTTCTCCGAGGTGAAGGACGGGGTCGCGACGCTCGTCGTGCAGCTGAGCCCACCCCACAATTGAGATAGGGGGCCCTTCGGGGCCCTCTACGACTGAATGACGCCGGACCTCCTGATCCAGAGCACGATCATCGGGCTGTCGATCGGCTCGATCTACATCCTGATGGCCCTCGGGCTCACGCTCATGTTCGGCATGATGCACATCATCAACTTCGCCCACGGCGCGATCTACATGCTGGGCGCGTTCGCGATCTACTACATCTTCTCTCAGTGGGGCGCGCCGTATTTCGCGGCGTTCGTCCTGGCGATGCTCCTCCTGGGCACGTTCGGGTATCTCGTCGAGCGCTCGATCTACCGGGCAGTCAAGGGAGGGATCGAGCCGACACTGGTCGCCCTCCTCGCGCTCACCACATTTCTCCAAGCGGCCGGCTACCCGGTCTTCGGCCAGCTCGACAAGCACGTGCCGCCGGTCTTCCACGGCACGCGGAACGTCCTCGGCGTGATGATCTCCGTCGAACGACTGATGATCATCCCGATGGCGGGCGCCCTGGTCGTCGGGCTCAACCTGTTCATCAACAAGACGAAGATGGGCGCCGCCATGCGCGCCATCGAGCAGGACAAGGAGGCCGCCGCTCTGCAGGGCGTCAACGTGCACGTGGTGAACGGGCTCGCCTTCGCGATCGGCTTTGCGCTGGCGGCGGCGAGCGGAGCGCTCATGGCGCCGATCTTCAAGCTCGATCCGATGATGGGAGAGCAGCCGTTGCTCAAGGCGTTCATCATCATCATCCTCGGTGGCCTGGGTAGTATTCCGGGAGCCATCCTCGGGGGACTCATGCTGGGGCTCATCGACTCCATCGTCGCCACCGCCCTCGGCGCCGAACCGGCGTTCCTCCTGAGCTTCGTGTTCATCATCCTGTTGTTGCTCTTCAAGCCGACCGGGCTCTTCGGTTATGCGCCGCCTTAGGGTCGGCGTGCTCATCGTCCTGGTTCTGCTCATGCTCCTCGTCCCGCAGCTCGGTGGCGACTACTACGTGCATGTCTTCGCGCTCGTCTTCACGAACGTCATCCTCGCCGCCAGCCTGCGCCCGTCGCTGACGTGCGGCCAGCTCAACATCGGGCACTCGGCGTTCATGTCCGTCGGGGCGTACGCCTCCGCGCTCCTCGCGAAGAACCTCGCCGTCTCGTTCGAGGTCTCGATGCTGTGCGGCGCCCTTCTCGCGGCCGTCGTCGGTCTGGTCATCGGCTATCCATCGCTCCGGTTGCGGGGCGTGTACTTCGCAATGGTGACAGTGGCCTTCGTCGAGGTGATCCGCCTGATCGCCCAGCTCTGGGTGCCGCTGACCCGGGGCATGAGTGGCTTGAGCGGCATCCCCAAGCCCAATCTCCTCGGGGTGACGCTCGTCACGAAGGCGAGCCAGTACTACCTGGCGCTCTTCCTGATGCTGCTGACGCTCCTGATTCTCTGGAAGCTCGAGTCCAGCCGCCTCGGACTCATCTGGAAGAGCATCGGCATGGCCGACAACCTCGCACAGTCGCTCGGGGTGAACATCGCCAACCACAAACTGCTGGCGTTCCTGCTCGGCTGCTTCTTCGCCGGCGTGGCCGGAGCGTTCTACGCGCACTTCATTCGCTTCCTCTTCCCGCCGGAATTCGGCTTCCTCATGGCGACGAACATCCTCGTCTACAACTACGTCGGCGGCCGGGGACACTTCGCAGGTCCGATCGTCGGCGCCGCCTTCCTCTCGTTGTTGTCCGAGCCGTTCCGGGGCAGTGCGTACGAGACGATCTTCTTCTCGATCGCCATGCTGCTCACCATCCTGTTCTTGCCTGGCGGCCTCATCACGTTGCCCGGAAAGCTCGCCGAGCTCCGGGGGTGGAAGAGCGCATCCGCTCACAGTCCGAGCCCCGCGGCGTGAGCTCCGCGCTGCTTCTCGAGACCCACGGTCTCACCCGGCACTTCGGTGGGCTCGCCGCCGTCAACCGTGTCGATCTCCGCGTTGCGGAGGGCGAGATCGTCGGCCTGATCGGTCCGAATGGCGCGGGCAAGACGACCTGCTTCAACCTGCTGTCCGGCTTCATCCGACCCACCGCCGGCACCATCCGGTTCCACGGCGAAGACATCAGCCGACTCCGGCCGCATCAAGTCGTCAAGCGCGGGTTGGTGCGCACGTTTCAGCTCACCACGCTGTTTCAAGAGTTGACCGGCCTGGAGAACGTGCTGCTCGGCTTGCATCTGCACAGCCGCAGGAGTCTGGGCCGGGCGCTGTTCAGCCGTCGGAGATTTCCGCCGGACGAGGTCGCTCGCAGCCGCGAGGTGCTGGAGTTCACCGGCCTGGCGTCGCAGGCCGACCAGCTCGCACGGAATCTGCCGCACGGCCACCAGCGCGTGCTGGGCATCGCCATGGCACTCGCCGCTCGACCACGGCTGTTGCTGCTCGACGAGCCCGTCACCGGCATGAACCTGGACGAAAGTGGTCGCGTGATGGCCCTGGTCAAGACCATCCGCGATCGGGGCGTCACGGTCTTGCTCGTCGAGCACAACATGAAGGCGGTGATGGGCACGTGCGAGCGCATCGTCGTGTTGAACTTCGGCCAGACGCTCGCCGAAGGCTCGCCGGCCGAGGTGAGTACGAACGCGAAAGTGATCGAAGCCTACCTGGGAGCGGGTCTCGCGCATGCTCGAGGTTAAGGACCTCCGCGTCCGCTACGGCACCGTGGAAGCGGTCAAGGGCCTGTCCTTCCAGGTGCCCACCGGCGCGATCGTCAGCCTGATCGGCGCGAACGGCGCCGGCAAGACGACCAGCCTCCGCGCGCTGACAGGCCTGGTCAGACCCAGCGGCGGCGAGGTGCGCTTCGAGAACGCGTTACTGAACGGTCTCGCCCCGCACGACATCGTGCGTCTCGGGATCGCTCTCGTACCCGAAGGCCGGCGGTTGTTCCCGAAGATGACCGTCCTCGAGAATCTCAGGATGGGCGCGTATCTCCAAACGAGCAAGGCGGACGTCGCGTCCACACTGGAGATGATCTACCAGCACTTTCCGATCCTGAGAGAGCGCGGACGACAGCGCGCGGGCTCGCTTTCCGGCGGTGAGCAGCAGATGCTGGCCATCGCTCGCGCCCTCATGAACCGCCCGAAACTGCTGCTGCTGGACGAGCCCTCGATGGGCCTCTCGCCCATCATGACGGCGGAGATCGGCAAGATCATCCGGCAGATCAATGCCCTGAACGTGTCGATCATCCTGGTGGAGCAGAACGCGATGCTGGCCCTCACGCTGGCGCAGTACGGCTACGTGCTGGAGACCGGCACGCTGATGCTGCAGGGCAAAGCCGAAGAGTTGCTTCGGGACGAAGGGGTGAAGAAGGCTTACCTGGGAATATGACGCTTCCAGCTCAGTACCGGCGCTCCCGACCGCTATCTCTTTTCTCTTGCGGCGCCTCGTAAGATGTCCGAGTCCAAGATGAAGTTCTGGCCGGACGGCAGCATCATGACCTGGATCTTGTCGCTCAGTTTCTGAACCATGGCGTACCGCACGAGCTCTGGAGTGAGCGAAGCAGCCAATTTTCTGTTCGCTTCTGCCTCCTTCTCGGCGCGGAATAAAATGGCGCTGCCTTCTCCTTTGGCCCGTTCAATGGCCTGCTGGGCTTTGTGCTTTTCCCCCTCAATCTTTTGTTGTTCTTCCAGGGCGCGCTGCGTGGCTATCTGTTTGTCCTCGATCGCTTTCTTGAACTCCGGGTTGAAGTCGATGTTGTCCAGCAGCAAATCGACCACCTCGATCGAAAAGGGGGAAAGTTCCTTCTCCAGCCTCTCCCGGACGGCCTTTCTGATGTTTTCGCGGTTGGGGGCAATCTCGACGCTCTTGTATTTCACGGTTTCATCTTTGAAATTCTGAATGACTCTCGATTCGACCAAGACATTGAAAAAGTTGGGGCCGACGGTCCGATAGAGCTGTTGGATGGTTTGCGGGGAAACGCGAACATTGAGACTCGCTCGGACAAAGACATCCTGGCTTTCTTCGCTGAAGGCGTTGAGCTTATCGAACACGCGACGCTGCACCTGGATGTTGGCAAGCAGGACGTCGCGCCACGGCGCCACGAACTGGAGTCCCTCGCCGATCTGGCCTTTGATGCCGCCAAATTCATACCGCAAGGATGGCCATCCAGATGACATACGACATCGGCTATTCCTTCCTTGAGTCGAGCTTTTCGATAGACGCCAGCTCTGAGGCCCCCGGTGACTGCCCCCGTACCCGCTCAATCGGTCGGTGCCACGCGAGTCGTCGGCTGCGCGCGACGATCTGCCTAAAGCGGCTCCGTGTCAAGGGACTTTCGGCACGTCTGCTGGCCTGCGACCCAAAGGTTTGATAGGTTCCCGGTCATGGATAAGCGACCAGCGCCGCGATTCGATTGGTTCATCCCGATCGACGGGGACGGGGCGCACATCGGGACGCGGCGGGCGGAGCGGCCGCCGACGTTCGAGTACTTGCGCCGAGTGGTGGAGGCGGCGGAGGCGGAGGGGTACTACTCGCTGCTGATCCCAACGCGGTTTGCGAACGGGCTGTTCGAGGAAACGGCGCCGCTGGCGGAGACGTGGACGACGGTGACGGCGCTGGCGGCGGTGACGCGGCGGATCCGATTCCTGGTAGCCGTGCGGCCGGGGTTCATTTCGACGGGGCTCTTCGCGCAGATGGCCGCGGCGCTCGATCAGATCAGCGGGGGGCGGCTCGACATCAACGTGGTGCCCGGCGGGATCCAGGGCGACTTCGAGCGGCTGGGCGTCACGATGGATCACGACAAACGATACGAGCAGGCGGAAGAGTTCATCGCGGCACTGCGGGCGCTGTGGGCGAAGCCGGAGCCGGTGGTGTTCGAGGGGAGCACGATCCGGTTGAACGGTGCGGTGGTCTCGCCCGGGCCGGTGGGCGATGGGCCACGGTTCTATGTGGGCGGCGCATCGCCGCGGGCTCTGGAGTTTGCGGCCAAAGAGGCGGACGCGTACCTGACGCAAATGGTGGGGCAGCAGGCGCAGCTCCGTGCGCAGCCGCGGGAGCGGGCTCCCCGACTGTGGAACGGGATCGCGAAGGTGCGCGTGAATCTAGGGACGGCGATCGTCGGCGACCCGCCGCAGGTGGCCGCGGAGTTGCTGGCTTACTGGCGGCTCGGGTTCGACGAGTTCATCCTGTCGGGCTTTCCGCACGAGGAGGAGTGCCGTCGAGTGGCGTCAGACGTCTTGCCCGGCCTGCGCGAGGCGATCGCGGGCGAGCGCGCATAGTAAGGCGGTAGGGGGATGACGTGCTGAGTCGACGACCTCCAGCGTCTGATACCGATCATCTGCGAGGAGACGATCCGATGAACCGACGCAGACGACAGATCGTGGCTCGGGTGTTTGCTCTGACGTTGATCGTTTCCCCGCATGCCATCGCGGCCCCCGACGCGCGCGCGGACGCGCCAGCGGATCAGATGACATGGGCCCTTCACTTCACCCTGGCGCCGACGCTCTTCGAGCCCGCCGAGACGCCGGGACTCATCACGCCCTTCATCATCCTCTACGCGCTCCACGACGCGCTCGTGAAGCCGATGCCAGGGAAGAGCATGGCCCCCAGTCTGGCCGAGTCGTGGAGCAC
>QHSV01000244.1 GCA_003221655.1 Candidatus Rokuibacteriota bacterium | reverse complement strand
CGGCAAGACGACCACCAAGGAGCTGATCGCCGGCGTCCTCGGCATGCGCTGGCAGGTGCTGAAGCCGAGTGGGAGCTTCAACAACCAGTGGGGGCTCCCGCTGACGCTCCTCCGGCTCACCGCCGAGCACCAGGCGATCGTGCTCGAGATCGGCAGCCAGCATCCCGGCGAGATCGCGAGGCTGGCCGGGCTCGCGCGACCGACCGTCGCCGTCGTGACGACGGTCGCGCACGCCCATACCGAGTTCCTCGGCTCGCTCGACGGCGTCCGCGCCGAGAAGGCGGCGCTGGTCCGCGCCGTCGACCCCGACGGTCGGGTCGTGCTCAACGCCGACGATCCGCGGGTAGCGGGCATGGCACGAGACAGCGGCGCGCCCGTCATCACGTACGGCCGCTCGCCGGGGGCCGACGTGCGGGCGGCGGGGGACATCGTCGAGGATGCGCGGACGCTCGCGTTCACGCTCGAGAGCGGGGGAGAGCGGACACCCGTGACGCTTGCCCTGGTGGGACGACACAACGTGACGAACGCGCTCGCCGCCGCGGCGGTGGGCGTGGTGCTGGGCTGGCCGCTCGACGAAATCGCCCGCGGGCTCGCCGGGGCCCGGCCGGTGGCGGGTCGCTGCGTGTGGCGCGACGCGGGCGGTGTGCGTATTCTCGATGACACGTACAACGCGAATCCCGTCTCGGTCCGCTCCGCGCTCGAGACCGCCGCGACGCGCCGCGCGGCCGCGCCGTCGGGACGCCTCGTGGTCGTGCTGGGCGATATGCTGGAGCTCGGCGCGATCGCCGAGGAAGCGCACCAGGAGATGGGCCGCGCGGTGGTGGCGGCCGGCTCCGACGAGTTCGTCGGCGTGGGGCGGCTGGCGCGGTTGGCCGTCGAGGCCGCGCGCGCGGCGGGCCTGGCCGCGGCGCACCACGCCACGACGTTCGAGGACACGGTGGCCCACCTCCTCAAAGGGTTGGCGCCGGGCGACGTCGTGCTCGTGAAAGGCTCGCGGGGCATGCGCATGGAGCGGGTCGTGGACGCGCTGGTGGCGCGCCTGGCCCGATGAGGGAGCCGGATGCTCTATTACTTCCTCGTCCCGCTCGCCAAGGATCACATCGTCTTCAACGTCTTCCGCTATCTGACGTTCCGCTCGTTCATGGCGCTGATCTCAGCGTTCATCATCTCGCTCGTCGTCGGGCCGTGGCTGATCCGCCGCCTTCGAGAGCTGCAGCACGGCGGCGAGACGATCCGCGAGGATACTCCGGAGCGGCACCGCGCCAAGAAGGGCACGCCGACGATGGGCGGGATCGTCATCCTGACGGCGATCCTCGCGACGACCCTGCTCTGGGCCAATCTCGGGAACCGGTACGTGTGGGTGGTGATCCTGGCGACGGCGGGCTTCGGGTTGATCGGCGTCTGGGACGACATGACCAAGCTGCGCACGCGCAAGGGCCTCGCGACGCGGGTGAAGTTCAGCGCGCAGCTCGTGCTGTCCCTGGGGATCGTGCAGCTGGTCTTCTGGCAGGCGCCCAGCGCCTGGCTGCCGGTGCTGTCGATCCCCTTCTTCAAGGGTTGGCTCATCGAGCTGGGCTGGCTCTGGATCCCGTTCGCGATGCTCGTCATCGTCGGCGCCTCGAACGCCGTGAACCTGACGGACGGGCTCGACGGGCTGGCGATCGGCCCGGTCATCATGGCCGGCGCCGCGTTCGGGGTGATCGCGTACCTCACGGGCAACTTCCGGGCCGCCGACTACCTCAAGATCCTCAACGTGAGAGGCGCGGGCGAGCTGACGGTCTTCTGCGGGGCGCTGATCGGCGCGGCGATCGGGTTCCTCTGGTTCAACTGCCATCCGGCCGAGATCTTCATGGGCGACGTGGGCTCGCTGGCCCTGGGCGGCGCGATCGGCACGCTCGCGGTGTTGACCAAGGCGGAGCTGCTGTTGCCGCTGATCGGCGGCCTCTACGTCGTCGAGGCGCTGTCGGTGATCATCCAGGTCGCGAGCTTCAAGCTGACCGGGCGCCGCGTCTTCCGCATGGCGCCCCTGCACCATCACTACGAGCTCTCGGGCTGGCCCGAGCCGAAGATCGTCGTCCGGTTCTGGATCGTGTCGTTCGCGCTCGCGCTGCTGGCGCTCACGACCTTGAAGCTCAGATAAGGAGGACCGCGTGAGCTCGCTCGACGAGGTGGATACGGTGACCCGAGGGCAGGCCTACCTCCATGCCCTCGCCGGCCGTCGCGTGACGGTGGTCGGGCTCGCGCGAAGCGGTGTCGCCGCGGCGCGGCTCCTGCGCACCGCCGGCGCTGATGTGATCGGCACGGACGTGAAACCGGTCACCGCCCTCGGCCGCGAGGCGGCCGCACTCGCCGACCTGGGCGTGCGTCTGCTCGCGGGCGCCGGCGAGCCGGCGGCCGCCTTCGACGGGACCGAGCTGGTGGTGGTCAGCCCCGGGATCCCGCTCGACGGGGCCCAGCTCGCCGCGGCGCGCACCCGGCAGGTGCCGATCATCGGCGAGCTCGAGCTCGGCTGGCGGGCGATGGAGGCGGACACGATCGCGATCACGGGGACCAACGGCAAGACGACCACCACGGCGCTGATCGGTGCGGTGCTGGCCCAGCAGCCCCGGCCCGTCCTCGTCGCCGGCAACATCGGCACGCCGCTGTCCGCGCACGCGCTCTCGTTCCCGGCCGACGGTCTCGCGGTGTGCGAGGTGTCGAGCTTCCAGCTCGAGACCATCGAGGCCTTCCAGCCGCGGGTCGCCGTGGTCCTCAACGTCACGCCGGACCACCTCGACCGGCACGGCACGTTCGCCGCGTACGTGGACGCGAAGGCCCGGATCTTTGCGAACCAGGCGCCGGCCGATTGCGCCGTCCTGAACGCCGACGACGCGGCGACGCGAGCCCTGGGATCTCGGGTGCGCGCGCCGGTGGTGTGGTTCAGCCGGCAGCGCGAGCTGGCCCACGGGGTCTTCGTCCGCGATGGGCGCATCGCCGCGCGGCTCAATGGCCACGTCGAGGACATCTGCCCGCTGTCGGAGATCTTCCTGCGCGGCCAGCACAACGTGGAGAACGTCCTCGCGGCGACGGCGTGCGCGCTCTGGACGGGCGTCTCGCCCGCGGCGATCCGTACGGCCGTCGCGCACTTCCGGGGCGTGGCGCACCGGATCGAGTGGGTCCGCGACCTCAAGGGGGTCCACTATTACAACGATTCGAAGGGCACCAACGTCGCGTCAACCCTCCGGGCGCTCGAAAGCTTCCCCGGTCGGATCGTGCTGATCGCGGGCGGCAAGGGCAAGGGTCAGGCCTGGGAGCCGCTCGCGGCGGCCGCGCGCGGGCGGGTGGCGCACGCGCTCCTCATCGGGGAGGATGCGAAGAAGATCGGTGCCGCGCTCGCCGCGGCGGCGATCCCAGTCGCGTATTGCTCGTCGCTGCAGGCGGCCGTCGAACAGGCACGCACGCTCGCGGTGCCGGGGGACGTCGTGCTGCTCTCACCCGCGTGCGCCTCGTTCGACATGTTCGACAACTTTGAGCATCGCGGTGACGTCTTCAAAAAGCTCGTGGAACGGCTCGACTCGTGAAGCGCCTTCTCGAACGGCCCGGAACGGTGGGGGGGTGTGGGGGAGGAGCGGCGCTCGCTCCCCCCCCCCATCGATAATGCCCAGGAAGCTCGCGCCCGACGTGTGGCTGTTCGGCATCGCGATCGTCCTCCTCTCGGTGGGCGTGGTGATGGTCTACTCAGCGAGCGCGATCGTGGCGGCCGACCGCTTCCACGACCCATACTTCTTTCTCAAGAAGCAGGTGTTCTGGGCCCTGCTCGGCGCCGGGTGCCTGTGGATGGCGATCCGCCTCGACTACCGCCGTCTGGAAGGGTTCGTGCTCCCGCTCCTGATCTTCGCGGGCGTGCTCCTCGTGCTGGTGCTGGTCTCGCCGCTCGGTCAGGCGATCAACGGCACGCGCCGCTGGATCCGCCTCGGGCCCGTGTCGTTCCAGCCGGCGGAGCTGGCCAAGCTCGCGCTCGTGCTCTATCTCGCCGCGTTTCTCGCGCGCAAGGGCGAGGCGATCGCCGAGCTCCGCCGCGGGCTCGTGCCGCCGCTCGCGGTGGCCGGCCTCCTGGCCGCGCTCGTCCTTGCGCAGCCGGACCTCGGCAATTGTCTGACGCTCATCACCCTCACGTTCACGCTCCTGTTCCTCGCGGGCGGCCGAGTCCGGCACCTGGGCCTCGTCCTCGCGCTTGCGTTGCCGCCGCTCGTGGTGGCGATCTGGGCGGCGCCGTACCGGCTGCGGCGCATCGTGGCGTTCCTCGACCCGTGGTCGGACCCGCGCGGCAGCGGGTTCCAGATCATCCAGTCGTGGCTCGCGCTCGGCAACGGCGGGATTTTCGGTCAGGGCATCGGCGCGTCCCGCCAGAAGCTCTTCTACCTCCCGGAATCGCACACGGATTTCATCTTCGCGATCATCGCCGAGGAGCTGGGCTTCGTGGGCGCCGCGGCCATCGTCGCGCTCTTCATCGTTCTGGTCTGGCGCGGGCTCCGGATCGGGCTGCGGGCGCCCGACCCCTTCGGCGGGTACCTGGCGCTCGGGATCACCGTGTTGATCGCGACGCAGACCCTCGTGAACCTGGGGGTCGTGACGGGCCTGTTGCCGACGAAGGGGCTGCCACTGCCCTTCATCTCCTTCGGGGGCTCCGCCCTGCTCGTCACGATGGTCTCGACGGGAGTACTCTTGAATATTTCCCAGCACGCCCATGTTTAAGCGGTACCAGCAGATCCACTTCGTCGGGATCGGCGGCAGCGGCATGTCCGGGATCGCCGAGATCTTGTTGAACCTCGGCTACCGGGTGACCGGCTCCGACCAGAAACGCAGCGACGCCGTCGAGCGACTCGCCGAGCTCGGCGCGAAGATCTTCATCGGCCATCAGGCGGCGAACGTCGAGGGCGCCCACGTGGTCGTCTACTCGTCGGCCGTCTCGCGCGACAACGTCGAGGTCCAGCTCGCGCGCCAGCGCCAGATCCCGACGATTCCTCGCGCCGAGATGCTGGCCGAGCTGATGCGTCTCAAGTACGGCATCGCGGTCGCCGGCACCCACGGCAAGACGACGACCACCTCGATGGTCGGGGCCGTGCTCGCCGAAGGCCGCTACGATCCGACGATCGTGGTGGGGGGCCGGGTGACGAGCCTCGGCTCGAACGCCCGGCTCGGCCAGGGGGAGTACCTGGTCGCCGAAGCGGACGAATCCGATGGCTCGTTCCTGAAGCTCGCGCCGACGATCGCGGTCGTCACGACCGTCGACGCCGAGCATCTCGATCACTACGGGAGTCTCGACGCGGTCCGCGACGCCTTCGTCGCGTTCGTGAACAGAGTCCCCTTCTACGGGTCGGCCGTCCTCTGCCTCGATCAGCCGAACATCCAGCTGCTCATTCCGAGAATCGAGAAGCGGATCATCACGTACGGCCTGGAGTCGGGCGCCGACCTCGTGGCGCGACGCCTGCGCCTGGCGGGCATGACGAGCCGCTCCGAAGTCTTCCAGCGCGGGAGCCTCCTCGGCGAGCTCGCGCTCCAGATCCCCGGCCGCCACAACGTGCTCAATGCCCTCGCGGCGGTGGGCGTCGGCCTGGATCTGGAGATCCCGTTCCCCACCATCCAGAAGGCGCTGGCCGGGTTCTCGGGCGTCCAGCGCCGCTTCCAGATCCTTGGTCGTGCCCGCGGCGTCACGGTGGTCGACGACTACGGCCATCACCCCGCCGAGATCCGGGCGACGCTGGCCGCCGCCAAGGCCGGGTTCGACTGTCGGGTCGTGACGGTGTTCCAGCCGCACCGCTACACCCGCACACTGCACCTGCGACAGGAGTTCCTCACGGCGTTCAACCTGGCTGACGCGCTGATCGTGATGGACATCTACGCCGCCGGGGAAGCGGCCATCCCCGGCCTCACGGCCGAGGATCTCGCCGCGGGGATCCGCTCGCATGGCCATCGCGACGTCACCTACCTCGGCAGCGACCGGACGCGCATCGTCGAGCACCTGTGCGAGATCGCCCGGACGGGCGACCTCGTGATCACGCTCGGCGCCGGCGACGTGAGCCAGCTCGGCCCGGAGCTGCTGAAACGCCTGAACGCGGACTCGCTGACTGGGAGGTCGACATGCTAGGAGAGATCCGGGGGGAAGTGCGGTTCAAGGAGCCCCTGAGCTTCCATACCTCGCTCCGAATCGGCGGCACGGCCGACATCTTCGTCGTGCCTCAGGACGTCGACGACATCCGCCACGCGCTCATGTTCGCCGAGCGTGAGCAGCTGCCGGTGGCGGTGATCGGAGGCGGCAACAACCTGATCGTCAAGGACCGCGGCGTGCGCGGCGTCGTCCTCCGGCTCGAGGGCTGTCTCGGGCGCGCGGAGTTCCACGGCGAGGAGGCGATCGCCGGGGCGGGCGTGAGCCTCTCGGCCCTGATCCGAGAAGCCGCCGCCATCAATCTGGGCGGCATCGAGTGCCTCGTCGGAATTCCCGCCACGATTGGCGGCGCGCTGGCCATGAACGCTGGAACGCCGGACGGCTGGATCGGCGATTTTGTGAGCGCCGTCTACTATCTGCACCCGGACGGGACGCTCGGCGAGTACAAACCGTCCGCGGGCACGTTCACCTACCGGAACTTCAACGCGCCGGCCGGCGCCGTGCTGATCGGCTGCCGCCTGCGCCTGCACCGCCGGCCGATGGCGGAGATCCAGAAGGAGATGAAGCAGCGGCTCAAGATCAAGAAGTCCACTCAGCCGCTGGCGCTCGCCTCCGCCGGGTGCGTGTGGAAGAACCCGGCGGGCGACGTCGCGGCGCGGATGATCGAGAAGTGCGGCCTCAAGGGCAAACGGGTCAACGGCGCCGAGATCTCCTCCAAGCACGCGAACTTCATCGTGAACCGGGGTGGCGGGACCGCCACGGACATCCTGGCCCTCATGGACCTGACGCGGGAGCGCGTCAACAGCCACTTCTCGGTCGTGCTCGAGAGCGAGATCAGGATCATCGGAGAGTAGATGCCCAGCGGCCTCAGCTCCCCGAGGAGTCGTGCCTCGGTCCTCGCCGATCTGGGCGAGCGCTCGGCGTTCGTCGATGGACAGCGCGTGGGGCGGCCGCGGCGCCTGCGTCCGAGCCGGCGCACCCGGCTCCGGCGTCTCGTCGGGGTTATCGTGGCGGTCGCCGTGATCCCGGCGGCGGTCGTCGCCGGCGGCCACTGGCTCCTGACGACGCAACGGTTCGCGGTGACGAGCGTGGAGGTGCGCGGTGCGTCCCGCACGTCACCCGAGCAAATCCTGGCGGTGGCCGCGATTCCTCGCGGGACGAACATCTTCCGTCTCGACACGACAGGCGTGACCGGCCGCGTGGAATCGCTTCCGGCGGTGCGCCGGGCCGACGTCGTGCGCGAGCTGCCGGACCGGGTCGTGATCAGCGTCGAGGAGCGGCGTCCGTTCACGCTCGTCCACGGCGGGCGGCTCCACTGGATGGACGAGGAGGGGCGGCTGCTCGGCGCCTCGCTCTCGGCCGTGGCGCCTCCGATGCCCGTCATCAGCGGCCTCACGGCCGACGAGCTCGCGTCCATGCGCACGGCCCCCGGGCCGAAGGCCCGCGCGGCGGTCGCGGTGATCCGCGCGCTCCTCCGAAGCGGCAGCGGGCTGACCGCGGAGATCTCGGAGATCGACATGAGCCGCCGGGAGGGCCCGGTCCTCTATACGGTCGACGGTGTGGAAGTTCGCCTCGGAAGCGAGGACTGGGAGGAGCGTCTGGCGCGCCTCGAAGGGGTCCTCGGGCAGGTCGCGGCGCAGGACGTCCGAACGGTCGACCTCCGGTTCCGTGATCAGGTCGTCTTCCAGCGGGAGGGGGCGCGATGAGACGCGCGAAGACGCCGGATCTCGCGGTCGGCCTGGACGTCGGCACTACGAAGATCTGCGCGATCGTCGCCGAGCCCGCGGC
This sequence comes from Candidatus Rokuibacteriota bacterium, assembly GCA_003221655.1. Classification (GTDB taxonomy): domain Bacteria; phylum Methylomirabilota; class Methylomirabilia; order Rokubacteriales; family CSP1-6; genus AR31. The sequence goes on along the minus strand of QHSV01000244.1, from coordinate 14,908 downwards.
CCGGGGCGTCCTGAACATCATCGGGGTCGGGACCGCGCCCTCCCGCGGGCTCCGACGGGGGATCGTCGTCAACATCGACTCGACGGTGGAGGCGATCAAGGCCGCCGTCGCCGAGGCCGAGCAAATGGCGGGCGTCGAGATCTCGGGCGTGTACGCCGGGGTGGCGGGCGGCCACGTCCGCGGCGTCAACAGCCGCGGCGTCGTGCCGATCACCGGCAAGCACCACGAGGTCAGCGAGGCCGACGTCGAGCGCGTCGTCGAGGCGGCGCGCGCCGTCAACCTGCCCCAGGACCGCGAGATCATCCACGTCCTGCCGCAGAGCTTCGTCGTCGATGACGGGGACGGTGTCCGCGAGCCCATCGGCATGTCGGGTGTGCGCCTCGAGGTCGAGGTGCACATCGTGACCGGCGCCGTCACCTCGGTCCAGAACGTCGTCCGCTCGGTGAACCGCGCGGGCCTCACCGTCCAGGACATCGTGCTCGAGCCCCTCGCCTCCGCCGAGGCGGTGCTCTACGACGACGAGAAAGAGCTCGGCGTCCTGGTGATCGACATCGGCGGCGGGACGACCGACGTCGCCCTCCTGCGCAACGGCGCCGTCTGGCACACCGTGGTGCTGCCGCTCGGCGGCGACCACATCTCCAACGACATCGCGATCGGGCTGCGCACGCCGACGGCGGACGCCGAGGACATCAAGAAGCGCTACGGATGCGCGCTGACGGCCCTGGTCCCGGCCGAGGAGACGGTCGACGTGCCGGCCGTGGGCGGCCGTAAGCCGCGGCAGCTCTCGCGGCAACTTCTCTCGGAGATCATCCAGCCGCGCGTGGAGGAGATCTTCACGCTGGTGGCGCGCGAGCTGGCGCGGGCGGGCTTCCAGGACGCGGCGACGGCCGGCGTCGTCGTGACCGGCGGCACCTCGATCATGGAAGGCGTCCCCGAGCTCGCCGAGGGCATCTTCGATCAGCCCGTGCGCCGCGGCGTGCCCATCGGCATCGGTGGGCTGGCGGACGTGATCGAGAGCCCGATCTACGCGACCGCCGTCGGCCTGGCGCTCTACGGCAGGCACTCCCGGTCCCCGGGCGAGTCGGGGGTCGCTGCGGGCTCCACCCCGATGGGCCGGCTGACGCGGCTCGTGACTGGATTCCTGGGTGACATCTTCTAGGCCGGGTCGAGACGGGCGACAGCCGCCCCTGTTCACGTCGGACGTGATCCGTTCACACGGCCGGAGGCGGATCTCCGGCGAACCCCCAGAGGAGGCAGCGATGGACAAGGATCGTACGCGGCGCCCGCTCTTCGAACTCGAGCACCCAGTGCAGGCCGCGAAGATCAAGGTGTTCGGCCTCGGCGGGGGCGGCGGTAATGCGGTGAGCCGCATGATGACGGCGCAGTTCACGGGCGTCGAGTTCGTCGTGGCCAACACCGATGTCCAGGCGCTGCACGCCTCGCCGGCGCCGATCAAGCTCCAGCTCGGAACGAAGCTCACGCAGGGCCTGGGCGCCGGCTCGAACCCGGAAGTCGGTCGGAACGCCGCGCAGGAGGATCCCGATCAGATCACGCGTCTCTTGAGCGGCGCCGACATGGTCTTCATCACGGCCGGGCTCGGCGGCGGGACCGGTACCGGTGCCGCGCCCGTGGTCGCGTCGCTCGCGAAGGATCTGGGGATCCTGACGGTCGCGGTGGTGACCAAGCCCTTCACCTTCGAGGGCCGGAAGCGGATGCTCCAGGCCGAGGCAGGGCTCGAGGCGCTCAGGGCCGTCGTGGACACGCTCATCACGATCCCGAACCAGCGGCTGCTCTCCGTCGTGGACCGCGGCACTCCGCTGATCGCCGCATTCCGCGTGGCCGACTCTGTGCTCCAGCAGGCGGTGCAGGGGATCTCGGACCTGATCCTGGTGCCCGGGCTCGTCAACCTCGACTTCGCCGACGTCCGCACGATCATGTCGGGCATGGGTCTGGCGATGATGGGCACGGGCACCGGCAAGGGGGAGAACCGCGCCCTCGACGCCGCGCAGAAAGCGGTCGCGAGCCCACTCCTCGACGAGACGTCGATCGAGGGTGCGCGCGGGATCCTGATCAACTTCACCGGCGGCGCCGACCTGTCCATCCACGAAGTCGAGGAGGCGGCGCGGATCGTCCAGGAAGCCGCGCACGAGGAGGCGCACATCATCTTCGGCGCCGTCATCGATCCGCAGCTCTCGGACGAGGTGCGGATGACGGTGATCGCGACGGGCTTTGCCGACAAGAAGGAAGCGGTCGGCGTCGGCGGCAAGGTGGTCGACCTGCCGCGCGCCTCGCGCTCGGTCCCGGCGGCGGCGTCGACGCAGTGGCGACGGCGGTTCGCCGACTCGCGGGCCGAAGCCGAGGGCGAGATCGGCGACGGCGACCTCGAGGTCCCTGCGTTTCTCCGGCGCCAAGCGGACTAGGGCCGCGGGGGAGCGGGCAGGGAGGGTGGCGGGCGGGGGCGCTCGACCACGCCGCACGCGTCCGCAAACCCTTCGCGGCTGGGCTCCAGCATGCGCGGATGCGTCCGGCGTCGCTTGGAGGGAACGGGTCTCGTCGCCCCGCCCGCCACCCTCCCTGCCCGCTCCCCGCGGCCCGTCGTCTTGCCACCCTGAGAAGCCTCATACTGAGAAGAGATGACTTCGGAGCTGCGTCCGCATGGAGAGCCGGCGGCGTACTTTACGTTTCCGTCGCTCAGCGACGTGAGGTTGCCGCATGCGACCACGACGCGGCACTGTCCGGGGATCGCTTCGTTCGCCGAGCCGATCTCCCCTGAGGCGCCGAGAGCGCCGTTTCGGTTCGAGGCCGCGGCGATCTTGGGCGGAGCCGGGCTCGAGATCGGCCGGGTGAGCTACGCTCGCCAGGTGCACGGCGCCGAGACGGCGCGCGCGCCTGCGGGCGGGGGATTCGCGGGCTCGGTCGACATCCTCGTCACCGCCGAGCGCGGAGTGCCCCTTGCGATCTTCACCGCGGACTGTCTCGCGATCGTCTTCTACGATCCCGGGGCGCAGATCCTCGGCCTCGCCCACGTCGGCTGGCGCGGGACGGTGCGCGGCGCGCCGCAGGCGGCCGTGCGGGCGATCGGAGAGCTGGGCGGGCGCGTCTCCTCGCTCCGTGTCGCGATCGCGCCGTCAATCGGCCCGTGCTGTTACGAGGTCGACGAGCCGGTCACGGCAGAGCTGGCGCGCGCGTTCGGGGAGCGCTGGACGACGTGGGCCAAGCCCTCGCGCGCCGGGCACGTCATGCTCGATCTGTGGGCGGCCAACGAGACCCTCTTGAGCGAAGCCGGGGTGGCGCCGACGTCAATCGACAATCCGCGACTCTGCACGGCGTGCCATCCAGAGCTGCTGTACTCGTACCGCAAGGGCAATCGCGGCCGCCTCGTCACGGTCGCCGCACTTCCCTAGCCGACGACGTTCCTTCCCCTCAGCCGAAGCCCCCCCACCCCAGAGGCCTCCCCCGGCCCCGAGCCCCCTGCTAGAATCAGCCTGCGCCCATGATCGACATTCGTGCCAACCTCGAACGCGCGCGTGAACGGGTCGCCCGGGCGGCGGAACGCGCGGGCCGGCGCGCCGAGGACGTGCTCCTCGTCGGGGTCTCCAAGACCGTCGACGTCGGGCGCATCCGCCAGGCGATCGAGGCCGGCGTGCCGGCGCTGGGCGAGAACCGGGTGCAGGAGGCCCGAGGCAAGATCGCCGAGATCGGCCGGCGGGTCCCGTGGCACCTCGTCGGGCATCTCCAGACGAACAAGGTGCGGGACGCTCTCGAGCTCTTCGACCTGATCCACTCGCTCGACCGGCTGGAGTTGGCGAAGGAGCTCGACAAGCGCGGGCGGACCCGCGGGCGCGCGGTGGACACGCTGGTGGAGGTGAACGTCGGCGGCGAGGCGTCCAAGGGTGGCGTGGGACCGGACGGACTCGGCGAGCTCCTCGCGGCTGTCGCGGCCCTGCCTCACGTGACGGTGCGGGGTCTCATGGCGATTCCTCCGGAGGCGAAGGAGCCCGACGCCTCGCGCGTCTGGTTCCGCGCGTTGCGAAAGCTCGGCGAGCGACACGGCCTTTCCGAGCTGTCGATGGGAATGAGCGGCGATTTCGAGGTGGCGATCGAGGAAGGCGCGACGATAGTCCGGGTCGGCACGGCGATCTTCGGACCACGAGGAGATGAGGGGGGTCGCCCCCCTCATCAGAGGCGACCGGAGGAACGATGACGATCAAGGGTCGTAGCGTCGGCTTCGTCGGCGCCGGCAACATGGGCGAGGCGCTCATCAAAGGACTCCTCGCAGCGAACCTCGTGCCGGCGGAGGCGATCCACGCAACCGACGTGCGCCTCGAGCGCCTCAAGGAGCTCAACCGCCAGTACGGGATCCAGATCTCGTCGGACAACGCCGAGCTGATCCGCCACGCCGACATCGTGATCCTGGCGGTGAAGCCGCAGATCATGGATGCCGTGTTGACGGAGATCGCGCCCGCGGTCACGCGCCGCAAGCTCTTGATCTCGATCGCCGCCGGCGTCTCCACCGCGAAGATCCGCGCGGTCCTGCGCAAGGACGCGCGCCTCATCCGGGTGATGCCGAACACCCCGGCCCTCGTCCTCGAAGGCGTGACGGCCGTCGCGAAAGCCGAAGGTCTCGAGGCCGACGACCTCGAGACCGCCGGTGAGATCTTCAGTGCGGTCGGACGTGTGGTCGTGCTCGGCGAGGAGCTGATGGACGCGGTGACCGGCCTGTCGGGCTCTGGACCCGCGTACATCGCCGTCGTGATCGAGTCGCTCGCCGACGGCGGGGTCCGGATGGGGCTCGACCGGATCACCGCGATGACCCTCGCGACCCAGACCGTTCTGGGCGCCGCGGCGCTGCTGCGCGAGACCGGGCTCCACCCGGGCGCGGTCAAGGACATGGTCTGCTCCCCGGGGGGCACCTCGATCGCCGGCATCGCCGCGCTCGAGGAGGGCGGGATCCGCACGACGTTCATCAAGGCGGTCGAGCGGGCGACCCAGCGCTCGCGCGAGCTCGGGCAGGGGCCGAAGTGATGTTCGTCATCAATTACTTCTTCGTCGCGCTGGCGAACCTCGTCAACCTGCTCATCGTCGCCTACATCTGGATCATCATCGCGCGGGCGATCCTTTCGTGGGTGAGCCCCGATCCCTACAACCCCGTCGTGCGCTTCCTGCACCGGGTGACCGAGCCGGTGTTGCGAGCCGTGCGCGAGCGGCTGCCGGCGCATCAGCTCGGGTTCGACTTCTCTCCCATGATCGTGATTCTCGTGCTTTACTTCCTGAAGGAATTCCTGGTCCCGGTGCTGTACCGGATCGCCACCGAGATCGGGTAGGAGGCCGGAGGCGTCGATGCGCATCACCCCGCTGGATATCCGCCAACAGCAGTTCACCGTCAGGTTGCTGCGGGGCTTCGACACCCACGAGGTCGACGCCTTCCTCGACGACGTCGCCGAGGACTACGAAACGGTGCTCAAGGAGAACGCGCAGCTCAAGGAGCAGGTCGCGACCTTCGAGGAGCGGTCGCGCGGGCTCGGCGAGCGCGAGCGAGCGCTGCAGGACACGCTCGTCACGACCCACCGGCTCGGCGACGAAATGAAGGCGGCCGCCCGGCGCGAGGCGGAGCTGCAGATGCGGGAGGCCGAGCTGCGGAGCGAGAAGATCATCGAGGAGGGCCGGGCCGAGGAGGCGAGGATCAGGAGCGAGATCCAGACGCTCCGGCGCGTCCGCCGCCAGCTCATCGAGGATTTCCGCGCGACGCTCGAGAGCTACTACCGGATGATGTCGGCCGAGTTCGGCGAGGACAAGGACGACGCCAAGGCCTGAGGGCGCGCTGCTGTCGCTCCGCGTGCAGCCGCGGGCGGCCCGCGACGAGATCGTCGGCTGGCAGGACGCGACACTCCGGCTGCGCGTCACGGCGCCGCCCGTCGCGGGCGCGGCGAACACGGCCGTCGTAGCTCTCCTGGCCCGCGCCCTCGGCGTCCCGCCGTCCTCGGTAAGCGTGGTCCGCGGTCTCCAGGCGAGAAACAAGATCGTCAAGATTACCGGCCTCGGCGACAGCGATGTCCGCGCCAGGCTGGAGTCTCACGCGCCCACGACGCGATCGGGCCCGCCCAAGACGGAAAGTGCCAGAGAAGTTCGGGCGTATCGGAGCCGGGAGGTTCGGGCGAGTCGGAGCCAGGCCGCACCTGTCTCAGGCCACCCTCGATCCAAGGCGGACTCATGGACCCCGCTACAATAACGACCATCGCACCCGTGCGATGGTCGGCGGACCGGCTGATCCTCCTCGACCAGACGCTGCTCCCCGAGCGCGAGGTCGAGCGCAGCTACCAGCGCTGGGAAGACGTCGCCGAGGCCATCCGGGCGCTGGTCGTGCGCGGCGCGCCCGCGATCGGCGTGGCCGCCGCCTTCGGTGTGGTGCTGGCGACGCGGCAGAGCCGCGCCGGGACGTTCGACGGCCTCCTGGTAGACCTCGAGACGGCCATCAAGGGCCTCGCGGCCACGCGGCCGACCGCCGTCAACCTGTTCTGGGCTCTCGAGCGGATGAGGCGCGTAGCGCTCGCGTCGGGCGCGCTTCCGCTGATCGAGGTGCGCGTCCGGCTCCTCGCCGAGGCACAGGCCATCCGCGACGAGGACATCGCCGCGAACCGCGCCATGGGCGCCCACGGCGCGTCGCTCGTGCCGCCGAACGCGCGCATTCTGACCCACTGCAATGCCGGCGCCCTCGCGACGGCCGGGTACGGGACCGCGCTCGGCGTGGTGCGCGCCGCGCATGCTCAGGGCAAAGTCGCGCTCGTGTGGGTGGACGAGACCCGTCCGGTGATGCAGGGCTCACGACTGACCGCCTGGGAGTGCGTCCGCGAAGCAATCCCCCATCGGCTGATCGCCGACGTGGTGGCGGCATCGGTGATGGCGCGCGGCGAGGTCGACCTGGTGGTGACCGGTGCCGACCGCATCGCCGCCAACGGCGACACCGCCAACAAGATCGGAACCTACTCGCTCGCGGTACTCGCCGCCCACCACCGGGTGCCGTTCTATGTCGCGGCGCCGTTCTCGACGATCGATCCGGCGCTCGCCTCGGGCGCGGAGATCCCGATCGAGGAGCGCGACGCGTCGGAAGTCCGCCGCGTGGGCGCGCAGCAAACCGCGCCGGCCGCCTCGCCGGTGTTCAACCCGGCCTTCGACGTGACGCCCGCCCGGCTCATCGCGGCGATCATCACCGAGCGCGGCGTCGTCCGCCCGCCGTATCGCTTTTGACCGCCCGCGAGTACCACGACCGGACCGCGCACTCGCCCGCGTCGGTCCGCACCAGCGGCCACACGCTCGAGTGGGACATCAAACCGTTCCCGTTCAAGATCTACACGGAGCTCTCGTCGTTCGCGCTGCCGCGCGAGCTCGACCCTCCGGCGATCGACACGCTCGCCGCCATCGCCGGTCCGCAGACGGATGGCGCGACACTTACGCTGAGCCAGCTCGCGACGCTCCTCTACCACTCCGCCGGCGTGACCAGGAAGAAGACCTACCCGGGTGGGGGAGAGATCCTCTTCCGCGCTGCAGCCTCGACGGGCGCGCTCTACCAGACCGAGGTGTATGTGGCGCTTGGTCAGGTCGCGGGCCTCGACGCGGGTCTCTATCACTTCTGTCCCGGTGACTTTGCGCTTCGCCGCTTGCGCGCCGGCGACGTTCGCCAGGCGTTCGCGACGGCTGCCGGCGACGACTCCCTCGCGCGCCGCGCCGCGACCGTCCTGCTCACCGGGATCTACTGGCGCAACGCCTGGAAGTACCAGGCGCGCGCCTACCGCCACCTCTTCTGGGACTCCGGGACGATGCTCGCCAACCTCCTCGCCGTCGCCGGCGGCCTCGAGCTCGGCCCGCGCGTGCTGACGGGATTTGTGGACGGCGAGGTCAACCGTCTGCTGGGGCTCGATGCGGCGCGCGAGGTCGCTCTCGAGCTGGTCGTGGTCGGGCACGAAACCTCCATCGCGCCTCCCGGCGGCGCGCCCGAAGCGATCGATCATCCGACGCTCCCGCTTTCCTCATCGGAGGTCGACTATCCGCTCGTGCGCGAGATCCACTTGGCTTCATCGCTCTCGACGTCCGAGGCCGTTCGCGCGTGGCGTCTGCAGGGCGGGGCGGGGGCGCGGGGGGTGGCGGCCGAGATCGATGCGCGGTCCGCGCGCCTGGTGGCGTTGCCGGCGCCCCGACGCGAAGCCGGACGAGGGCTCGGCGAGACGATTCAGCGGCGCGGTTCGACCCGACAGTTCGGGCACGCGCCGCTCACGGCCGAAGAGCTGGCGACGGCCCTCTGGGCCGCGACCCGCGGCTTCGGGGCCGACGTGCCGGCGGGTCTCGTCGACCTCTATCTCATCGTCAACAGCGTCGAGGACGTTTCGCCCGGGGCGTACTACTACCATCCCACCGCCCACGTGCTCGAGTTCCTGGCCGCCGGCGACTTCCGGAACCGTTCGTCCTACCTCTGTCTCGAACAACCACTCGGTGGGGACGCAGCCGCGGTCATCTATTTCATGGCGCGACTCGACGATCTGTCCGACGTCTTCGGCGCTCGCGGCTACCGTCTCGCGAATCTGGAGGCGGGGCTCGCCGGCGGTCGAGCCTATCTCGCCGCGTACGCTCAGGGGTTCGGCGCCTCCGGTCTCACGTTCTACGACGCCGACGTGATCGAGTTCTTCTCGCCGCACGCCGCCGGCAAGGACGCGATCTTCGTGACCGCGCTGGGGCGCTCGGGCGCCGGAGGCCGTGTTACGATCGAATCGAATCTGACCCCTCGAAGGAGGCCGGCTGCATGAAGAAGTATCACTTGATGGCGCCGGGTCCCACGCCCGTGCCGAGCGAGGTCCTCCTCGCGATGGCGCGGCCGATCATCCACCACCGCACCCCGCAGTACGAGGCGCTGTTCGTCGAGGTGCGTGCCGGGCTCAAGACGCTCTTCCAGACGACCGCCGAGGTGGTGCCGCTCGCCTGCTCGGGGACAGGCGCGATGGAAGCGGCGGTTGTCAACTCGCTCTCGGCGGGCGACGCCGTCGCGGTGATCCGCGCCGGGAAGTTCGGCGACCGCTGGCTCGAGCTCGCCAGGGCCTACGGCCTCAACGTCATCGATCTGACCGCGCCGTTCGGGCACACGGTGGACGCCGCGCGCCTCGCCGATTCGCTGAAGACCCATCCCGAGGTGAAGGCCGTGCTCACGCAGCACAGCGAGACCTCGACCGGCGTGCTCCACGACGTCCGGGCGTACGCGGCAGTCACCCGCCAGCACGACGCGATCCTGATCGTCGACGCGGTGTCGAGCCTCGGGATCGCCGATCTGCCGATGGACGCCTGGGGGGTCGACCTCGTGGTTGCGGGTTCGCAGAAGGGGCTGATGCTGCCGCCGGGCATCGGGTTCTGCGCGCTCAACGAGAAGGCCTGGCGGAAGACCAAGACCTCGACGCTGCCGAAGTACTACTTCAATCTCACCGACGAGCTGAAGTTTGTGGCGAAGAACGAGGTTCGCTTCACGCCCGCGGTGTCGATCGTCGTCGGCCTGCGCGAGGCATTGCGACTCCTCGAGGCCGAGGGGTTCGCCAACGTGTTCAAGCGCCACGACCGGCTGGCGCGCGCCACCCGCGCGGGCGCCGAGGCCCTCGGGCTCGAGCTGTTCGCGAAGGCCACGCCCAGCCCGGCGCTGACCGCCATCCGGGCGCCCACCGGCGTCGACAGCGAGAAGATCGTCGCGGCCTACGCCCAGAGCCACAACATCACGATCGCGGGTGGACAGGGGGAGATGAAGGGCAAGCTCTTCCGCCTGGGGCACATGGGGTACGCCGCCGAGTTCGACGTCATCGTCGCGCTGTCGGCGCTCGAGCAGGTGCTCGCCGATCTCGGCCAGCCCGTCGACTTCGGCTCGAGCGTCCGCGCGGCGCAGAAGATCTTCGTCGAGAAGTCGTGAAGCGGGTTCTCGTCACCGACGGCCTCCAGCCCGTCGGCGTCGACGCGCTCCGCAAGCACGGCCTCGACGTCGAGGTGGCGGGCTCGCTCGGCGAGCGTGAGCTCGCCGCCCGCGTCGGCGAGTACGAGGGGCTCATCGTCCGCAGCGCCACCAAAGTGACGCGCGCCGTGATCGAGGCGGGCCGCCGGCTGGAGGTCATCGGCCGGGCGGGCGCCGGCGTCGACTCGATCGACGTGGATGCCGCGACCGAGCGCGGCGTGATCGTCATGAACACCCCGGGCGGGAACACCACCGCGGTCGCCGAGCACACCCTGGGGCTTCTCCTGGCGATGGCCCGCCGCCTGCCCGCCGCCGATCTCACGCTCAAGGCCGGGCGATGGGAGAAGAGCCGGCTCCAGGGCGTCGAGCTCTTCGGCAAGGTGCTGGGCATTCTCGGCCTCGGCCGGATCGGCTCCGAGGTCGCCCGCCGCGCGCTCGGCTTTCGCATGCAAATCATCGCCTACGACCCGTATCTGACGCGCGAGGCCGCCGAGCGCCTGGGCGTGGAAAGCGTCGAGCTCGACGAGCTCCTCGCGCGGGCCGACTTCATCACGATCCACACGCCGCTCACCGGGGACACGCGGCACCTCCTCGGCGAGGCCGAGCTGGCGCGCCTCAAGCCGGGCGCGCGCCTCATCAACTGCGCCCGCGGCGGCCTCGTCGACGAGCTGGCGCTGGCGCGCGCGATCCAGTCGGGCCGCGTCGCCGGCGCCGCGCTCGATGTCTTCGAGCAGGAGCCGCCGCCGGCCGATCACCCGCTCCTCAAGCTCGAGCAGGTGATCGTGACGCCCCATCTGGGCGCGGCGACCGACGAGGCCCAGACGGCCGTCGCGCTCGCCATCGCCGACCAGGTCGCCGACGCGCTGCTGCGGGGTGTCGTCGTGAACGCGGTGAACCTGCCGGCCATGGACGCCGAGACCCACAAGGAGCAGGTGCCCTGGGTCGGGCTCGCCGAGACGATGGGCCGCTTCCTCGCGCAGATGGCGGAGGGCCGGATGCAGGAGGCGCGGCTCACGTACGAGGGCGAGATCGTCGGGCGATCGACGGCGAGCCTGACCCTCGCGTTCGTGCGGGGGCTCCTCGGCACGATCCTCTCCGAGCACGTCACCGACGTGAACGCGATGCTGATCGCCAAGGCGCGCGGGCTGCGGGTCACCGAGACCTCGACGACGGAGAGCTCGGACTACGCGAGCCTCGTGAGCGCCGAGCTCCGCACCGACCGCGGCGTCGCGTCGGTCGCCGGCACCGTCTTCTTCAAGCGGGAGCCGCGTTTCGTCCGGGTCGATGGCTACTCGCTGGAGGCGTTGCCGCAGGGCTGGATCCTCGTGTTCGCGAACCTCGACGTGCCGGGCGTGATCGGCCGCATCGGAACCCTGTGCGGCCGCCACGGGATCAACATCGCGGGCATGCAGCTCGGCCGTGAGCGCCGGGGCGGACGCGCCGTGTCGCTCCTGAACCTCGACGATCCAATGGATGCGGGGGCACTCGAGGAGATCCGCGCCATGCCCGACATCGTCCTCGCCAAGCTCGTCAAGCTCTAGCGTCCACTCCGGGGCAGTGGGTCAGGTTGGCCGGCGACTGCGAAGGGGTCGCGCGACCACGCGGCACGCGCTCGCTGCCCCGGTGCGGCTGGGCTCCATCCCGGGGCGCTAAGCCCGCCGTCCCTTGAAGGGAACGGGTCGGCTGCGACCCCCTCGCAGTCGCCGGCCAACCTGACCTACTGCCCCTGCGCCGCAGGCCTACGGGACCCGCGTTCGGGCGATTCGCGCTAGAATGCGGGGGTTGTGAGCATGCTGAGGCTCTTCGTCGTACGGCATGGGGAGACGGTCTGGGTCCGGGAGCGGCGCTTCGCCGGCTCGCGGGACATTCCGCTCACCGAGGCGGGGCGCCGCCAGTGCGCGGCGGTTGCGCGCGCGCTGGCGGGCAGCGTCGTCGCCGCCGTCTACGCGAGCCCGCTCGAGCGGGCTCGCACCTCCGCCGAGCTGATCGCGAAGCCGCACGGCCTGCCCGTACGCGTCGCCCCGGCCTTCGCCGAGATGGCCTTCGGCCCGTGGGAGGGGCTGACCGGCGAGGAGGTGCGGACGCGTTTCCCCGAGGCCTGGGAACAGTGGCGGTCGGCACCGCACCTCTGCAAGCTGGCGGGCGGCGACACCCTCTCCGGAGTTGCCGAGCGTGTGGCGGCGGGCCTCGAGGAGCTGCGGGAGGCGCACGCCGGGCAGACGGTCGTGCTGGTCAGCCACGCCATCGTGGCGCGCGTCATCGTGCTCGCCGCGCTCGGGCTCGGACTCGAGCGGCTCTGGACCGTCGACGCCGCGCCGGCGGGGATCACCGAGATCGAGTACCAGCCCGACTGGGCGACCGTGCATCGGATGAACACGGTCGCGCATCTGGACACGGTGGCTCCGTGAAGTCGCGTCACCCCCAGCTCCCGAAGGGCGCGCGCATCTATCTACCGGACGAGGCGGAGCGCAAGCGGCACGTCGAGGCCGCGCTGCTCGACGTGTTTCGCCGGTGGGGCTATCGCGAGATCGTCACGCCCACCTTCGAGTACTCGGACGTGCTCGCGACCGGGACGGACGAGGACGTGCAAGGCAACATGTTCACGCTCGTCGAGCGAGAGACGGGCCGGATGCTCGCGCTCCGCCCGGACATCACGCCGCAGATCGCGCGCGTGGTGGCGACCCGGCTCCGCGACGAGCCCAAGCCCATCCGGCTCGCCTACGTCACGAATGTGTTTCGCTATGACGAGCCGCGCGTCTCGCACTATCGCGAGTTCTACCAGGCGGGCGTCGAGCTGGTCGGGCTCGACAAGCCCGAAGCCGAGGTCGAGGTCATCGCGATGACGATCGAGGGGCTGCGCGCGCTCGGACTCGAGCGGTTCCAGATCGACCTCGGCCATCCGGATTTCTTCCGCGGGCTCCTCGAGGAGGCGAAGACCGACCCGGCCCAGGGGCGTGAGCTGCGCGCGACGCTCGCCCGCAAGGACGGGTCGACCCTCGAGCGGCTGGTCGCCGACCTCGCCCCGCCGGCGCACGTCCGCGACGCGCTGCTGGCGCTGCCGACCCTCTTCGGCCGCGAATCAGTGCTGGAGCGCGCCGCCGGGTTCGCGCGGAACGAGCGGTCGTCGAAAGCCCTTGCCAACCTCGCCGAGGCGTATCGGCTGCTCAAGATCTACGGGCTCGCCGAGAGCGTGCTGCTCGACCTGGGGGAAGTCCGCGGATTCGACTATTACTCGGGCACGTACTTCGAGGCCTACGTCGCGGGGTTCGGCGCCGCGATCGCGGGCGGCGGCCGCTACGACGACATGCTCGGGCGTTTCGGGTACGATTGTGCGGCCGTCGGGTTCGCGTTCGACGTCGGCCGCGCGCTGTCCGTCATGGAGACCCAGGGCGTCGCGGTGACGTTGCCCGGGCCCGACTTCTTCATCATCGACTTCACGCCGGACAAGACGGTGGCGCTGTCGCTGGCGCGCCGGCTCCGCGACCTGGGCGCCTCGGTCGCCCGCGACATCATCAGCCGCGAGCTCGAGGAGTCGGTCGCCTACGCCCGCGCCCAGCGCGTGCGCCACGTCCTCGTGGTCGGTCACGCGCGGGCCGGCGCCGGTGAGGTCCTGGCGATGGACCTCACGGACGAGTCGGAGCGCGTGCTGGCGGTTGGTGAAATCCTCGAGCATCCAGAATGTGTATTCAGAGGTGTGCGCCATGCCTAACATCGTGGTCGTCGGAACGCAGTGGGGTGACGAGGGCAAAGGCAAGGTCGTCGACCTTCTGGCCCCGCACGTGAATGTGGTCGCGCGCTACGCCGGCGGGAACAACGCCGGCCACACGGTCGTCGTCGGCCGGGAGAAGTACGTCCTGCACACGATCCCGTCGGGCATCCTGCACCCGGGCTGTCGCTGCGTGATCGGCTGCGGCGTGGTCGTGGACCCGGGCTCCCTAATCGAGGAGATGGAGGCGCTCGTGCGTCGCGGGGTGACCCTCGACGGCAACCTCTTCATTTCGAAGAACGCGCATCTGATCATGCCCTACCACCCGGCGCTCGACCTCGCCTCGGAGGCCAAGCTGGGCATGCGCCGGATCGGAACCACCGGCCGCGGGGTCGGGCCCGCGTACGTGGACAAGACCGCGCGCGTCGGCATCCGCATGGCCGACCTCCTGAACGAGCGGCTCTTCCGCGAGAAGCTCGAGCTGAACGTCGCCCAGAAGAATCGCCTGCTACGCGAGATCTACGACGCCGAGACCTTCACGGTCGAGGAGATCCTGGACAAATATCTACGATACGCGGGCTGGCTCGCGCCGTACATCACCGACACGGCGCTTCTGCTGTCGCGCTGGATCGAGAGCGGCTACAGCGTGCTCTTCGAGGGCGCCCAGGCGACGATGCTCGACATCGACCATGGCACCTATCCGTACATCACCTCGTCCTCGACGACCGCCGGCGGCGCCTCGACCGGCACCGGCGTGCCGCCCACGAAGATCCACGGCGTCGTCGGCGTGAGCAAGGCTTACACGACACGCGTCGGCGCCGGGCCGTTCCCCACCGAGATGTCGGGTGCGGTCGCCGAAGCGATCCGCGCGCGGGGCCACGAGTACGGCGCCACCACCGGCCGGCCGCGGCGCTGCGGCTGGTTCGACGCGGTCGTCGGGCGCTACGCGGCGCGAATCAACGGCCTCGACACGGTGGCCCTCACCAAGCTCGACGTCCTCGACCAGTGCGAGACCCTGAAGGTCTGCGTCGCCTACCGGCACCGCGGCGAGACCCTCACCGAGTTCCCCGAGGACGAGACCGTGGTGGCCGCCGCCGAGCCCGTCTACGAGGAGATCGAGGGCTGGCGCGCGCCGACGGCCGGAGCCAAGAACGAGGCCGATCTGCCGGCGAAGGCGCGGCGCTATCTCGAGCGGCTCGAGGAGCTGATCGGCACGCCCTTCTGCCTCA